>DATNNK010000239.1:0-5379 GCA_035601875.1 Casimicrobiaceae bacterium
ACCGCGTACATGCGGTAGACGGTATAGGTGAGCAGCGAAAACGCGAACAGGACGTCGCCAAGGATGCGCGGCAGCGCCATCCGCCCGAACATGCCCTGAAACACGAACACCAGAAAAATACGGATGAACCCGAACGCGGCAAGCAGCAGGCACACTTCGCGCAGGGCGGCGCCTGCCAAGGTCGGGGCGATGCTCGCGCCGAACTGATTCAACGCCAGCAAGCCGACAACGCCGATGACCAGCAGGATCAGCATTTGCAACATGGCCTGGCGCTGGTCGCGCTTCCATCGCATCAGCACCAGCGCGAGAAATGCACCGGCGACGGTGAAGAGCAACGCATCGTGCAGTGCGGGTGGCAGATTCATGGGCGACGAGGTCGGCGCGGCGGGGGCGGGAGCGGGTGGCGTGATTATAGGTGCATCCCGCCCGAGGCGTGGCGATGGTAATCGGCCTGCTAGAATCCCAGCCAATGAGCGCGCCGCGCACCGGTGGCCAGATTCTGGTCGCCAATCTCCTCCGGCAGGGCGTCGACCTCGCCTTCTGCGTTCCGGGCGAGAGCTATCTCGCCGTCCTCGACGCTCTCTACGAAGCGCGCGAATCGCTGCGGCTGATCGTCTGTCGCCATGAGGGCGGCGCCGCCTACATGGCGGAAGCGTACGGCAAGCTGACCGGCCGCCCGGGCATCGCCTTCGTGACCCGCGGGCCCGGCGCGTCGAATGCCGCCATCGGCATCCACACCGCGCAGCAGGACTCGACGCCGCTTATTGTTTTTGTTGGGCAGGTCGGCAGCGATTTTCACGATCGCGAAGCGTTTCAGGAAATCGACTATCGGCGCATGTATGGAAGCATTGCCAAATGGGTGGCGGAGATCGATTGCGCGAAGCGCATTCCGGAATACGTCGCGCGCGCGTTCCGGGTCGCGACTCAAGGGCGGCCCGGTCCGGTAGTGCTAGCCTTGCCCGAGGACATGCTCGCATCGATGGCGCAGGTTGACGACGCCGCGCGCGTCGAGCCGGTCGCTGTCCATCCCGCCGCGGCGCAAATTGCCGAGCTCCGCGAAACGCTCGCTCGATCAAAGCAACCTCTGGTCATCGTCGGCGGCAGCGGGTGGAACGAAGCGGCGTGCGCAGACATGTGCCGCTTCGCCGAGGCCAATACCATTCCGGTCGCCTGCGCGTTTCGCACCCAGGATCTCTTCGACAACAGTCACGAGCTCTATGCCGGTGACGTCGGGATCGCGATCAATCCCAAGCTGGCGGCGCGGGTGCGCGACGCCGATGTTCTCCTCGTTGCCGGCGAGCGCCTCGGTGAGATGACGACCGGCGGCTACACGCTGCTCAGCGCGCCGCAGCCGGTGCAGACGCTCATTCACGTTCACCCTGGCAGCGAGGAGCTCGGACGCGTGTTCCAGCCGGCCCTCGCCATACAGGCGACGATGCCGGCACTTGCAGCCGCGCTGGCGGAGATGGCACCCATTGCGAACCCGGCCTGGCTCGCAAACGCCCGCCAGGCGCACCGCGACTATCTGGCGTGGCAGGAGCCGCGGCCGATGCCCGGTGAGCTCGATCTGTGGCAAGTGGTGGCGGTGTTGCGCGAGCGCTTGCCGGAAAACGCGATTCTGGCCAACGGCGCAGGCAACTACACGGTGTGGTTGCATCGCCTCTATCGCCATCGCCGTTTCCGGACCCAGCTCGCTCCGTACAACGGCTCGATGGGATACGGAGTCCCGGCGGCGATCGCGGCCAAGGCGACCCATCCGGAGCGTGTCGTGGTGTCGTGGAATGGGGACGGGTGTTTTCAGATGAACGGGCAGGAGCTCGCCACTGCCGTTCAAAGCAAGCTGAATGTCGTCTTCGTGGTCATCGACAATGGTATGTACGGCACCATCCGCATGCATCAGGAGCGCAACTACCCGGCGCGGGTGCACGGCACCGATCTGGTCAATCCCGACTTCGTCGCGCTGGCCAAAGCATACGGCGCAATTGGCGAGACGGTGACTCGCACCGCGGAATTCGCTCCCGCGCTCGAGCGCGCACTCAGTGCGGATCGTCCGTCGCTGCTTTGGCTGAAGATCGATCCGCAAGCGATCACCATGAGCGCGACCATCGATCAGATCCGTGCGCAGCACGCGTAAGGATCGCAATGAACACGAAGATTGCACTGCGCCGATCGAGCTGGCGATGAACACGTCGCCAAACAAAGATAGGGGTCCGGACATGGCCGGGAGCGCGTCGGCGTCGCACTTGCTCGAGGTCGAGCACCTCTCGGTAGAATTCCGCAGCACGGAGCGCGTTGTCGCGGCGGTGCGCGACGTGTCGTTCTACGTCGGCCGCGGCGAGACAGTGGCGATCGTAGGCGAATCCGGCTCGGGCAAATCGGTCACCGCGCTATCGCTGATGCGCCTGGTCGAGCACGGTGGCGGCACGATCACCGCGGGACGCATGGATTTCGCACGCGATGACGGTGCAAGAATCGACCTCGCTCGAGCCAGCGCTCAGACCATGCGCTCCGTTCGAGGCGCGGAAATGGCGATGATTTTTCAGGAGCCGATGACCTCGCTCAATCCGGTGTTCACGGTCGGCGAGCAGATCGCCGAATCGATCCGCCTGCATCAGGGCGCGGATTTCGCCTCCGCCAACCGTGAGGCGCTGCGCATGCTCGAGCAGGTTCGAATTCCCGAGGCGGCGCAGGTCTTAAGCCGCTATCCGCACCAGCTGTCGGGCGGCATGCGACAACGGGTCATGATCGCGATGGCACTTTCCTGCAAGCCTCGTCTGCTCATCGCCGACGAGCCGACGACCGCGCTCGACGTCACCATTCAGGCGCAGATCCTGGCTTTGATCCGGCTCTTGCAGGACGAGCTTCGGATGTCGGTGATTTTCATCACCCACGACATGGGTGTCGTCGCCGAAATCGCGGATCGGGTCATGGTTATGTACCGTGGCGAGATGGTAGAACAAGGGTCCGCCGATCAGATCTTCCACGCGCCCCGCCACTCGTACACTCGCGCGCTGCTGGCCGCGGTCCCGCGGCTGGGCGCGATGCAAGGCAGCGACTCGCCGGCACGCTTTCCGCTTCCTTTCGACAGCGCCGCTCCAAACGCGCCCTCGCCTGCCGCAATTTCTTTGTCCGAGACCGAACCCGGGGCCGGCTCCGCCCGTCGCGCTTCTAGCGAGTCGCATCCGTCCCGCGAATCCGCTGAGCCTCTGCTCAAGGTTCGCGGCCTGAAGACGCGGTTTCCTATTCGGTCCGGATTGTTCGGACGCGTGCGGCGGCGGGTACATGCCGTCGAGCAAGTGAGCTTCGATCTTCGCGCCGGTGAAACGCTGGCGCTGGTCGGCGAATCCGGTTGCGGCAAGTCGACCACGGGACGCTCGCTGCTGCGGCTGGTCGACATCGACGGCGGCAGCATCGAATTCAATGGCCAGGATATCGCGCGCCTGCCGTCCGACGAAGTGCGCTCGATGCGGCGCGAGATCCAGATGGTGTTCCAGGATCCATACGCGTCGCTCGATCCGCGGCTGACGGTGGGCTTCTCGGTCGCGGAGCCGCTCTACGTTCATGGCGTCGCGCGGGGAAGCGCTGCCGAAGATCGCGTCGCCGAGCTCTTGCAGCATGTCGGACTTTCGCCCGATGCGGCGCTTCGCTATCCGCACGAATTCTCCGGCGGCCAGCGCCAGCGCGTCGCCATCGCCCGCGCGCTCGCACTCAAGCCGAAGATCATCATCGCCGACGAGGCCGTCTCGGCGCTGGACGTGTCGATCCGCGCCCAGATCGTCAACCTGATGCTCGATCTGCAGACCGAGTTCGGCTTGTCCTACCTGTTCATTTCGCACGACATGGCGGTGGTCGAGCGCATCAGCCACCGCGTCGCGGTAATGTATCTGGGTCAGATCGTGGAAATCGGACCGCGGCGAGCAGTGTTCGAAGACCCACAGCACGCGTACACCCGCAAGCTGCTGGCCGCCGTGCCGGTGGCCGACCCGGCGCGACGACACGGCAAAAGGGAGCTATCATCAGAGGAGATCCCGAGCCCCATCCGGGCGATCGGCGACGAGCCGGTCGTACTGCCGCTCGAGGAAGTCGCACCCGGACATTACGTCGCCAGGCACCGGATCGCCGGCGCCTACTGATCGCACACCCTTCGACCGAGTTTTCGCAACACCTGGAGAAAGCATATGAAATCCTTCTCACGCTCGCTATTCGTCACCGCGCTCGCGCTCGGCGCGCTGTTGGCGGCGCCCGTGCATGCCGCCAAGGACGTCGTCTTTGCCGTGGCGTCGACGTTTACCACGACCGACCCCTATGATGCCAATGACACGCTGTCGCAGGCGATGGCCAAGTCGTTCTACGAAGGCCTGTATGGATTCGACAAGGACATGAAGATGATTCCCGTCCTGGCCGAGAGCTACGAGGTCAGCAAGGACGGTCTCACCTACACCGTCAAGCTCAAAAAGGGCATCAAGTTTCACGACGGCACGGACTTCAATGCCGCTGCGGTCAAGGCCAACTTCGATCGCGTCACCAATCCCGACAACAAGCTGAAGCGCTATGGGCTGTACAGCAATATCGGCAAGACCGAAGTCGTCGACGATTACACGGCGAAGATCACCTTGAAGACGCCGTTCTCCGCGTTCCTGAACAATCTCGCGCATCCGTCGGGCGTGATGATCAGCCCGGCAGCGATGACCAAGTACGGCAAGGACATCTCGGCTAATCCGGTCGGGACTGGCCCATTCAAATTCGTCGAATGGCAACGCACCGACTATCTGAAGGTCGCCAAGTTCGACGGTTACTGGAAGAAGGGCTATCCCAAGGTGGACACGATCACCTGGAAGCCGGTCGTCGACAACAACTCGCGGGCGGCGATGATGCAGACCGGCGAAGCGCATTTCACTTTCCCCGTTCCTTACGAGCAGGCCGAAACGCTGAAGGCGAAGCCGGAGCTCGAGGTGGTGGCCGCGCCATCGATTGTGCTCCGCTACCTGTCGATGAACACGCAGCAAAAGCCCTTCGATAATCCGAAGGTGCGCGAGGCGATCGCCTACGCGATCAACAAGGACGCGCTGGCCAAGGTGGCGTTCAATGGCTATGCGTTTGCCGCGCCGGGCGTGGTGCCGGAGGGTGTCGAGTACAACGTCAAGCTCGGCCCGTGGCCGTACGACCTCACCAAGGCCAAGAAGCTGCTTGCGGAAGCCGGCTACCCGAACGGCTTCGAGACCGAGCTGTGGTCGGCGTACAACCACAGCACTGCGCAAAAGGTGACGCAATTCCTGCAGCAGCAACTCGGCCAGATCGGCATCAAGGCCAAGATCACGCTGCTCGAAGCCGGGCAGCGGGTCGAGAAAGTCGAGAGTTGGCAGGATCCGGCGACGGCGC
>DATNNK010000240.1:0-4584 GCA_035601875.1 Casimicrobiaceae bacterium
CCGATGAAACGTGTTTTCAACCCCGGCGTCGATGATCGCGTGGAACATCCCACCGCGCCCGGCGCCCTATCTGGAGAGTACCCATGAAGCTCAAGGACAAGACGGCGATCGTGACCGGCGCAGCAAGCGGCATCGGCAAGGAGATCGCGTTAACCTACGCGCGTGAAGGGGCCAAGGTCGCGGTCGCAGATCTCGACAAGGGCGCCGCCGACGCGGCGGCGGGCGAGATCCGGGCCGCAGGCGGCCAGGCGCTCGGAATCGCGATGGACGTCAGCAGCGAGCAGGCAGTCAACGACGGCGTCGCCGCGGTAGTCGCGGCATTTGGTGGCGTCGATGTGCTGGTCAGCAACGCCGGCATTCAGATCGTGCATCCGATCGAGGAGTTCAGCTACCAGGAATGGAAAAAGATGCTCGCCATCCACCTCGACGGCGCATTTCTGACCACCCGCGCTTGCCTACCGCACATGTACGGCTCAGGCCGCGGCGGCAGCATCATCTACATGGGATCGGTGCATTCCAAGGAGGCGTCAGTGCTCAAGGCTCCTTACGTCACTGCCAAGCACGGGCTGATCGGCCTGGCGAAGGGCGTCGCCAAGGAAGGGGCCAAGCACGGCGTGCGCGCCAACGTTATCTGTCCCGGGTTCGTGCGCACGCCGCTGGTCGAAAAACAGATTCCCGAGCAGGCGAAAACGCTGGGCATCAGCGAACAAGACGTGGTCAAGAAAGTGATGCTCAAGGACACCGTTGACGGCGAGTTCACGACCGTCGCCGATGTTGCCGAGGTCGCTCTTCTTTTCGCATCGTTCCCGTCGAATGCACTGACCGGCCAGTCGCTGGTCGTCAGTCACGGCTGGTTCATGCAGTAACCGTCCGCAGCGTGGAGTAGCAGCGGATGCGCTGGTCGAGATCGGACAGGGCGATGAACGTGAAATCGTTCATGCGACTTTCCTTTTGGGATGGACCACCGGTTTTGGGCCTGATGGCGCGATTCGCCGTGGCTGGGACGGCGTAGGTGGTGGAGGGCGGGTCGCATCGCCCACCGACATACACGCATCGCTCGTGCGACAGCAATTGTCTGCAAGGTAGCCAAGCAGCCGGTTCATCGCAGTGAAATCGGCGCTGTAATAGATGAAGCGGCTCTGCTGTCTTGCGCAAACGAGGCCGGCATGCGACAGCTCGCGCAGATGAAATGAGAGCGTTGCCGGGGGAAGCTCGAGCGCGTCTCCAATCTTCCCCGCAGCCGAGCCCGCTGGACCGCACTCGACCAGCATCCGATAGATGGCCAGGCGCGTTTCCTGGGCAAGTGCGTTTAGCGCCCGCACAGCGGCCTTAGATTCCATATTTCCAGTATTATAGAAATAACGGCCAAAGTCAAACGCCGAACCTATTTCGTCTTGCTCCCCTTTTGCCGAAGCAAGCGCCAAGCGATCCACGGGACGGCGATCAGCATTGCTGCCCATAAGGTCACCGCACGCTGCCCCCGTCGAGGCATCGTCGGGTGCAAGTCGGGGTCTCGCAGAGCCGCCGGAAACGGCCGCGCGGGCACCGGGATGATCTTGGCCTGCGCCGGGTCGGACGGAACGCGAGCCATGTACTCGTCGACGCTGACGATGGGCGAGTCGCCCCATGCGCGGCTGGACGGGAGTTGCGGCACCCGCAGGAAGACCAACGCTTCGATATCTTCCGCCAGCAATGCTTCGAACGCAGAGGCGGGCCGTGCCGGCTCCCGGCGTGCCAGGCGGAGCAGGTCCGCGCCGATCTCCTCGAAGGCAATCGCCGGAAAGAGCCGGGTCCGGTCCTCGGTCAGATAGTTGAAAGTTTTCGCCGCCTTGGCCAGGCTCCTGTCCCGAAGCGCGAAATAGGGCAGGCCGAGCGCCGCCAGCAGCCGGCTGGTCGGCCCGCGCGAACGCACGTCCCATCCGATTGCCCGCAGCACGTCGACGCTGATGCTCGCGCAGTTCATCGTGGCGTGGTCGTAGGGGAGCTGGTGACGATAGAACTGGTTATAGACACGGCAAAGCGCACCTTGAATCCGGCTCGCCGGGCGCTCGTCCTTGAGAACCGCAACGATCAGATACGACGGCCGGTACCACGCCTGGCCGCTGTTGAGATCGGCCAAATAATTGTCGAGCGGCACCACCGCCGCGACTATGCCTTTTTCGCTGAACGCGTCGAGGGTGTAGAAGTTATCTGCCAGCCAGTCGCCCATGGCGCCTTGCGGACCGACACGGCCGGTGACCATCGCGAAGTGGCCGCCATGCGCCTCGTCATCGTCACCCTGCGCGCCGTTGAGCATCGCGGCGAGAACCGGCTTTCCCTCCCATCGCCTCGCTGTGCCGGGCGCGCGCTCCCACAGGGTCATGGCCGCAAACGTGCTTCGCGCGCCGCCGGCGGGCTCTTCCCGGACCAGCATTCGAATGCCCTGTGCAGTCGCATCGACGTGCCGGTGCGGCGCGCAGTCGTCGAGCTTGAAAGCCTCGGGCCAGATCGTCCGTGCGACAAACGTTTGTTCCTGCAACGTGCCGCGTACCGTCAGCGGCTGCATCCCGAGAAAAGCGATCGACGTCCGGTCATAGTAGGATCGGTTGAGGGCGATCTTCGGAACCACGTCGAAAGCCCAGGTGCTGCCGTCCGCTTCGATGCGTGTACCGTTCGCAACAAGCTCCGCGCCACGAATCATTTCCGGCGCCGCGATCCAGACCAGCGCGGGATATTCCAATGGCATTCCAATCGAACGCTCGGCGGCCCACGCCGCGACATCTTCGGTCGCGCTCGCGTCGCGGGCGAATCCAGCGATGGGAAGACCGGCTCGCGCGATCGCGATAGATTCGTCCTCGAAATACCAGAGCGCTTGTGGTATGACGCTGCCAAGCGGCAGCGCGCCGCGTCCGGTGGTGAGGAAAAAATTACCGACGTCGTACAGGCCGAGATTTCCGGCAGCCAAAGCGGAACGGATGGGAAGCGGCTGGGTCACAAGGAGGCGGTCAGCCGGCGCTGTCGGGATCGCGCATGTTGCCGCGTCGGCAGCGCGAATTGTGCGGCAGACGACGCGCATTGGCCAGCGCCGTAAGGTTTCCTGCATTTTTTCGACAACACGTATGATCCATATTCGACGGAGTGTTCATGTCCAAGCCGGCCACCGCACTGCATACCGTCACCCCGCAATCGGCGCGCGACAGCGTCCGCCTGATCGACCGCCGCAACGCCCACGCCGATCCTGACGATGAGCGTAGGGCGCTTGTCGCCGGGCTATTGGCCGCTCCAGCCGTCATTTCGCCCAAATATTTCTATGACGAGATCGGTTGCACCTTGTTCGAGGCGATCTGTTCTTTGCCGGAGTACTATCCGACGCGCACCGAGCGCGCGATTCTTACAACGCATCGCGATTCCATCGTTCAGGCGGTGGGAACCGGTCGCCAATTCGTCGACCTCGGCGCCGGAGATTGTGCCAAAGCGGCGCTTCTTCTTCCCGCGCTGCATCCGCGCCGCTATGTCGCGGTGGACATCGCCGCGGCGGCCATCGAGCCCGCGCTGTCGCGGCTTACCCCCGCGTTTCCCCGAGTGGAGTTCATGGGAGTGGTGACGGATTTTTCGCGCCGCTTCGATCTGGGAGGCGCCATCGATGCCGGCCCGGTCACCTTCTTTTATCCGGGATCGAGCATCGGCAATTTCACGCCGGACGAAGCTCTTAGCCTGCTGCGTCGGGTGCGCGATCTTTGTGGTCCCGAGAGCGGTCTTCTGATCGGAGTCGATACCAAGAAGGACAAGGCGCGTCTCGACGCTGCGTATAACGACGCACTCGGCGTTACCGCGGCGTTCAATTTGAACGTGCTCAATCACGTCAACGTCCTTGCCGATTGCGACTTTACGCCAGCGGGATTCGCGCACGTCGCGTTTTACGAACCGATCAAGGGGCGCGTGGAAATGCACCTCGAGTCGCGTCACTTGCAGCGCGTGCGCGTCGGCGACCGTGAGCGTGTGTTCGTTGAAGGCGAGCGCATCCACACCGAGAATTCGTACAAATACCATCCCGGCGAATTCGCGGATCTGCTAGCCAGTGCCGGCTTTACCGAGCTGCGTGTATGGCAGGACGGCGCTGGAGATTTCGCGGTCTTCTACGCCAGCTAGGCGGCTAACCGGAATCGCTGGCCAGCCGGATTCCGGTGAATTGCCAGCGGGCTGCAGCGGGGAAAAAGTTGCGGTAGGTCGCACGGAGATGCGACGTAGGTGAAACGCACGAGCCGCCGCGAAGAACGTACTGGTTGCACATGAACTTGCCGTTGTATTCCCCGATTGCGCCGGTCGCCGGACGATAGCCGGGGTAGGGCGCGTAGGCGCTTAGTGTCCACTCCCAGACGTCGCCGAAAAGCTGCGACGGCGTGACGGTTGCGGCGTTCGCGGCCCGCGGCTCAAACGATCCGGATTCGATGAAGTTGCCCTCCACCGGACATCCGGATGCGGCCACTTCCCATTCGCCTTCGCTGGGCAGCCGTGCACCTGCCCAGCGGGCGTAGGCATCCGCTTCGAACAGGCTTACATGACACACCGGAGCGCTGCCTTGTATCGAGTGAAGTCCGTGCAGCC
>DATNNK010000241.1:0-3046 GCA_035601875.1 Casimicrobiaceae bacterium
CGCTGTATCGCTTCCGCGATCGGAATCGACTTGGCGTTGGCCAGCGAGCAGAAGTCGCCACCCGGACAGCAGATGATGTCGGTCAGGAGGCCGATGTTCGGGGTCGCGAACCCCAGCGCCTTGAGCTCGCTCCACAGGGCCAGCAATTCCACCTGACGTACGTCGGTGAAAATGAGGTTCTGCTCGTGCGAGACACGCAGCTCGCCGAAGCTGTAGGCATCGGCGAGGTCCGCGACCGCGTCCATCTGATCGGAGGTCGCGTCGCCGGGCGGCACGCCGGTCTTTTTGAGCGAAAGCGTCACCACGGCGTAGCCGGGCACCTTGTGCGCGAAGACATTGCGCTTGACCCAATTGCCGAAACCGCGATTGTCGGCGATCGCGGAGCGGAATCCGGCGTCGTCCCCGGGAAGCTTCTCGTAGGGCGGAGGCTCGAAAAACGACGCTAGCCGTTCGATCTCCTCGTCCGGCACGGTCGCCGGCCCCCCTCGCAGACGCTCCCATTCGACCTCGACATGCCCGGCGAAAACCGGCAGGGTCATTTCCTTGACCAGAATCTTGATCCGCGCCTTGTAGATGTTGTCTCGTCGGCCGAACCGGTTGTAGATCCGCAAGATCGCGTCGAAGTAGTTGAGCACCTCCTGCCGGGGGAGGAACTCGCGGATGACGTGCCCGATGATGGGCGTGCGTCCCATGCCGCCGCCGACCAGAACGCGAAATCCGACCTCGCCGTCGGCGTTCCGCACCGCATGAACGCCGATGTCGTGCACCAGCGTTGCTGCGCGATCGTTCGGAGAGCCGCTTACCGCGATCTTGAATTTGCGCGGCAGATACGCGAACTCGGGATGGAATGTCGACCATTGCCGGAACAACTCCGCGTAGGGGCGAGGGTCGACGAGCTCGTCCCGGGCGACGCCGGCGAAGTGATCGGAGGTGATGTTGCGCACGCAGTTGCCGCTGGTCTGAATGGCGTGCATCTCGACACTCGCGAGCTCTGCCAGAATGTCCGGCACGTCCTCGAGCCTGGGCCAGTTGAACTGGATGTTCTGACGTGTGGTGAAGTGGCCGTAGCCTCTGTCATACTTGCGGCCGATGTGGGCCAGCTTGCGCAATTGCGTCGTGGACAGCAGTCCGTACGGGATCGCGACGCGAAGCATCGGAGCGTACTTCTGGATGTACAAGCCGTTCTGGAGGCGCAGCGGCCGAAATTCGTCTTCGGTCAGTTCGCCCGCCAGAAAGCGCCGCGTCTGGTCGCGAAACTGCGCGACGCGTTCGTCGACAAAGCGCTGATCGATGTGGTCGTACTTGTACACGTTGTCCCGCTCGGTAAAGCTCTATGATTTGGAATATAGCGGCGCCTCCTTAGGTCGCAAAGGAATGAATAGCGATTTATTGAGAAGAAATCGGTATAAGGCTGGGGTAACCCGAGTTCCTCGGGAATTCCTCGGCCTACCCATCCTGATGCGCCAAGGTTTAATTTTGCTCGCCCATGGTGCGCGCGATCCGCGCTGGCGGGAGTCGTTTGACCGGCTGGTCGAGCGCGTCCGCGCGAAACGCCCCGAGCTCGCTGTCCGACTGGCATTTCTGGAGTTGATGACGCCCGATCTACTGCTGGCGGGCGAAGAGTTGGTAGCTTCCGGCTGCGACGCGCTGCTGATCGTCCCGATCTTTTTCGGCGAGGGAGGACATGTGCGCGAAGACGTCCCGGCACTTGTCGAGGTTCTTCGAAAACGTTGGACCGGCGTCGCCGTATCCGTCAGCCGCACCGCGGGAGACGACAGTGGGGTGGTCGACGCGCTGGCGTCCTTTTGCGTTCATGAACTGGATCAGCCGAGGCAATAATTCGCCTGCCCCTTCACTAGACATAATATAAATTATGCGCAATAAAGCACCTGGTCAGACCTCAAGTGTCGTGCTAACACAACGTCGCAATTAGCTAATCAAATTAATATTAATCGTCCATGCAAGAGGCCGCAGTGCTCGAATACGCTTTTGTGCTCTACCGCCGTGGATGCATCGATGAATCTCTGGCCGTATACGACGCGTTCCTGTCAGAGTGGCCTGGGCACGCCGAGGCCTTGCACCTGTCCGGGCTCGCGCTGTACGCAAAAGACCGGCCATCTGAGGCCGCATCACGCATCGAGCGATCGCTCCAAGTCGACGGCAGCCGGGTCGAGGCATGGTGCAACTTGGCGCTGGTATATCAGGCACTGGGCCGCCGGACGGCGGCGATTGCCGCGCTGCGCGAGGCTTTGCGTCGGGACGATCGGCAGCCGGAAATCTGGAACAACCTCGCCGGAGTCCTGCTCGAGACTGGCGATGCCGTCGATGCCGAAAATGCCGCACGTCGCGCCCTCGTGCTCGAGCCGCGCCATGTCGCGAGCCACTACAACCTCGCCCTTTCCTTCGAGGCGCAAGACCGATTCGAGGAGGCGCTCGCCGTCGCCAGCCACCTTTTGGATGTGGTACCCGAGAACATCGCCGCAGCCGGTCTGAAGGCGCAGATCGAAGAGGCACTGGGCAAGTTCGGCAACGCCAAGGCCACTCTTGATAACGGCATTGCAGGTCAGTCGGGCCGCGCGGCGGCGGCCCCGCTCTACTATCAACGCATGTCCCTAGAAGAACGCGAAGGCGATCTCGCTGCTGCAGCGCACTCGTGCGAACAAGCGCTGCGGCTCGAGCCGCGCGACGGTGCCGCGCTGTCGGATTTGCTGTTCTTGCGCAAACGGCAGGCCGACTGGCACGACCTCGATGATCTGCGCGCCCGATTCACCGCGGGCATCGCAGCCGGACAAGCGCATTTGTCGCCGTTTTGTCTGCTGAGCGACCCGTCGACGCGCGCCACGCAGCGGCGTTGCGCTGAGCTGTGGGGTGCGCGGTTTGAAGGAGCGGCGCCGCCGGCCACCCGGAACTTAGGCTCGGGCCCGAAGCTCCGCATCGGGTATGTATCGGCCGATTTCCATCACCACGCGACCGCGATGCTTGCGGCGGGGCTATTTGAGCAGCACGATCGCGCTCGATTCGACGTCATCGCTTATTCGACCGGTCC
>DATNNK010000242.1:0-3878 GCA_035601875.1 Casimicrobiaceae bacterium
TACGAGCCATCCGTGGTATTTGCCAATACCCTGACGCGGGAGGTAAACATCAAGCAGATTCGGGACCGTCACCATAAGCTCTCGACGGTTGAGACCCGACTCAAGGACATGGATCGCATGGGCATCGACATGCAGGCCGTATCGCCCGCGCCGAATCAGTGCTACTACTGGACCGACCCGGAGCTGGGCGTCGAATTGTCGCACATGGTGAATGACAGGCTCGCCGAGATCGTAGCGACTTGGCCGGAGCGCTTTGTCGCGCTCGGAACGGTGCCGCTGCAGCATGTCGATCTCGCGGTCGCCGAGCTCGAGCGCTGCGTGAAGGAGCTCGGCCTGCGCGGAGTGGAAATCAACCCCAGCGTCAACGGCATGGACTTGACCGACCCGCGACTGAAACTGGATAAATTCTTCGCCAAGGCGCAGGCGCTCGACGTCATCATCTTCATGCATCCGATCGGCTTCACGCAGGGCGAGCGTCTAATCGACCATTACTTCAACAACGTGATCGGCAATCCGCTGGAGACGACGATCGCAGCGAGCCATCTGATCTTCGACGGCGTGATGCAAAGGCACCCGAAGCTCAAGATCGTCCTGCCCCATGCCGGCGGCTACCTAGCGCACTACTGGGCGCGCATGGACCATGGCTATCGCGCACGGCCCGACTGCCGCACCGTAATCAAGCGGCCACCGTCCTACTACCTTGCGAAAATGTATTTCGACACCATCACCTTCGATCCGGAGATGCTGCGCCACATGATCGGCAAGTACGGACCCGGGCACGTTCTGCTCGGCACCGACTATCCCTACGACATGGGCGAAGAGGATCCGCTTGGACTGATCGGGAGCGTCCGAGGACTCAAGCGTGCCGACAGGGACATGATCGAGGGCGGCAACGCGGCGCGCCTGCTCAAGCTCGGGCGCTGAAACGAGTCGCGCGAGTTGTCCTCGCGTGCCATAGCTCACCACGCGCCTACTCGGCGCGGATCCCGGCGTCCTTCACCACGCGCGCCCACTTTACGGTTTCGGCCGCGATAAAGCGGCCGAATTCGTCCGGGCTCATCGACAGCGGTTCGGCACCCTCGGTCTCGAAACGCTTCTTCGTCTCCGTCGAGGCGACAACCGCGGTTAGCTCCTTGTGCAGCCGATCGATGATCGACCGCGGCGTGCCGGCGGGCACGACGATTCCCCACCAATTGGTCACTTCGTAGCCGGGGACGCCGGCCTCCGAGATCGTCGGCAGCTCGGGAAGGGCGGCAATGCGGTTCGCGCTTCCGACGCCCAAGGCCTTCAGCTTTCCTGCCTTGATTTGCGGCAGCATCTGGACGAGCGATCCGATCGCGATCTGAGTATTGCCCGCGATCACGTCCATCATCGCGGGTCCGCCGCCCTTGAAGGGAATATGAACGATGTCCACGCCGGCTTGGAGCTTGAAGAGCTCGCTTGCCAGATGCTGGAAGCTGCCGACCCCGGCCGTCGCGTAATTGAGTTCGCCGGGTTTTTCCTTCGCCAGCGCGATCAGCTCCTTCACCGAGTTTACCGGCAGCTTCGACGTGACGGCGATCACCACCGGACCCGCTCCGAGTATCGCGACCGGCGCGAAGGCCGTGGCGGGATCGTAGGGAAGCTTGTAGATGGCCGGGATGAAGGCGTAGGCGACGGAAACCAGCAGCAGCGTATATCCGTCGGGCTGCGACCTCGCCGCCATTTCCGTGCCGATCAACCCGCCGGCGCCGCCCTGGTTCTCCACGATGACCGGCTTGTCTAGCCGCGTTGAAAGCTGGACCGCGATCATGCGCCCAACCACATCGTTGCTTCCCCCGGGCGGAAACGGAACGATGAGCCGCACCGGCTTGTTCGGATAAGTCTCCGCGGCGGCCGTCATCGGGAAAAACGCCGCGATGAAGAACACGCAAAGCAGGACTCGCATCACGGAATTATACTTCGCCCATGGCCGCCTATTCCTTCGTAAAAGGCAAGTCCGTCCGCCAGCAAGTGAGCAAGGAGGAATGGGAAAAGCGCGTCGACCTGGCAGCCGCTTACCGGCTCATGGACCAGTACGGCATGACAGAACTGAGCGCGAACCACATCAGCACGCGCGTGCCCGGCGAAGACAAAGCCTTCCTCATCAACCCGTACGGCCTGCTCTACGACCAGATGCACGCTTCGTGCTTCATCAAGCTGGATTTGGACGGAAACATCCTCTTCAATCCCACCGAGCTCGGCATCAACAAAGCCGGATTCGTCATCCACGGCGCGATTCATGGCGCGCGGCACGACGTCGACTGCGTGATCCATACGCACACGATCGCGGGCATGGCAGTCTCGGCGATGAAGTGCGGGTTGCTGCCGATCGCGCAAACCTCGATGCGCTTCGCGAAGATCGGCTATCACGACTACGAAGGCGTGGCGATCAACACGGACGAACAGGAAAGGTTGGTCCACGACCTTGGAGATCACGCCGGCATGATCCTGCGCAACCATGGCCTGCTCGCCGTGGGCGGCAGCATCCCGGAAGCGTTCTACAACATCTTCAAGCTCGAGCGCGCCTGCCAGGTCCAGGTCGCGGCCCTCTCGTGCAACGTGGAGCTGCAACTGCCGCCCGACGACGTCGTGAACGAGTCCTACCGGCTCTATCTGCCGACTACGCGCCGGCCCTTCGGGGTGCTCGAGTGGCCGGCGCTGCTGCGCAAGCTCGACAAGATCGATGCTTCCTATCGCGATTAGCGCCGAAGGGTGGCGTTGTCGGGCGGAGATGCGGGTCCTTGGTATATCCGATCTGACCCGCCCGGCGACTGGCTCCCGCGCGTCCGGAAAATGCCATCCATTCCTGCTATGCGTGGCATGCTCAACCGCGATTTGTAGGCGTCTGCTTGCAAGGATTAAGCTTGGACGCTTGCCCGGTAAACGGGACGGCCGTGATCGAAGCAAGGAGGAGAACATGGTTGGCGCCACCGGTCCGTTTCGCATTTGTTTCATCATTCTGTGGCTCGGCCTGCTTGTGCCTACGATGGCGCAGGCGCAGGGCAAATGGACCAAGCTCGCGCCGTTTCCAGAGCCCGCCGAGGAGCTTCTGGGCGCAGCGGCGAACGGCAAGATGTATGTTTTTTGCGGCCTCGCTCCGGGCTGGAAGCCGATCGGGATGGTCTACGAATACGATCCGGTCGTTGACAAGTGGGCCAAGAAAAAGCCGATGCCGCTGTTGTCGCACCACGTTGCATTTGCCGAGTACCGCGGGAAGATCTACGCGTTCGGCGGCTTCGTGTTGCCGGCAGCGGGTCCGGCGGCATGGGCGCCGGTGGACAACGCGTGGGAATACGATCCTGTCGCCGACAACTGGAAAGCACTGGCACCCATGCCGACCAAGCGCGGTTCGCCGGTTGCCGCCGTGGCAGGCGACAAGATCTACGTCATCGGCGGCGCGACGACGCCTCCCGGCTCCAAGGAAACGGCGGTGCATCCGGCGCGCCCGCACGTGTCGGTGGGAACCGTCGAAGAATACGATCCGGCGACGAATACCTGGCGCCCGCGCAGCTCGATGCCAACGCCGCGCAACCACGCGACCGCCGGCGCCGTGAACGGAAAGATCTACGTGATCGGCGGGCGCGTGGGTGCCGCGTTCATCAGCGCGGGCAGCAGCAACGTCGACGTCGTCGAGGAATACGACCCTGCCTCCGATGCCTGGGGCAGCGCACGCGCGCGGATGCCGTCGGCGCGGAGCGCGATGGCGTCCGGCGTCTATGGCGGGCGCATTTATGTCACGGGCGGTGAGGGTCAGGATAGCCAAAGGATGTACACGTTTCGCGCGCTGGAGGCATACGATCCGGCAAGCAACCGATGGACAATATTGCCGTCGATGCCAGTATCGCGCCACGGACTGG
>DATNNK010000243.1:0-2683 GCA_035601875.1 Casimicrobiaceae bacterium
GTCGACAACAACTCGCGGGCGGCGATGATGCAGACCGGCGAAGCGCATTTCACTTTCCCCGTTCCTTACGAGCAGGCCGAAACGCTCAAGGCGAAGCCGGAGCTCGAGGTGGTGGCCGCGCCATCGATCGTGCTGCGCTACCTGTCAATGAACACCCAGCAAAAGCCCTTCGACAATCCGAAGGTGCGCGAGGCGATTGCCTACGCGATCAACAAGGACGCGCTGGCCAAGGTGGCGTTCAATGGCTATGCGTTTGCCGCCCCCGGCGTGGTGCCGGAGGGTGTCGAATACAACGTCAAGCTCGGCCCGTGGCCGTATGACCTCGCCAAGGCCAAGAAGCTGCTCGCGGAAGCCGGCTACCCGAACGGCTTCGAGACCGAGCTGTGGTCGGCGTACAACCACAGCACCGCGCAGAAGGTGACGCAATTCCTGCAGCAGCAACTCGGCCAGATCGGCATCAAGGCCAGGATCACGCTGCTCGAAGCCGGGCAGCGGGTCGAGAAAGTCGAGAGTTGGCAGGATCCGGCCACGGCTCCGGTGCGCCTCTATTATGTCGGCTGGTCGTCGTCGACCGGCGAAGCCGATTGGGCGATCCGGCCGCTGCTCGCATCCGGATCTTTTCCGCCGAGCCTGTTCAACACCGCGTATTACAAGAGCGACAAGGTCGACGCCGCCATAAAGGCCGCACTGGCGACGACCGACAAGACCGAAAAAACGAAGTTCTACCGCGACGCGCAGGAGCAAATCTGGAAGGACGCGCCATGGGCGCCGCTGGTCGTCGAGAAGCTCCTGTCGGCGCATAACAAGAAGCTGACGGGCGTCTACACCATGCCCGACGCGTCGTTCAACTTTACCGAAGTCGATTTGAAGCCCTGAACCGATTCGCGGCGCTCATTGGTCAATACCAGTCGCCGCGGTCATTCTCCGCGCAAGGGTGAGGCCGACGTCCGCGCGGTAAATCGATGCTCCAGTACATCGTCAAGCGCTTGCTCGGGCTGCTTCCCACGCTGCTCATCGTCGGCGGGCTGGTGTTCATGTTCGTGCACTTGCTGCCGGGTGACCCGGCGCGGCTCGCCGCGGGTCCCGATGCGACGCCGGAAACGGTAGCGCTCGTTCGCCAGGACCTGGGACTCGACCGCTCCCTGCCCGAACAATTCGTGCGCTTCACCACCGGCGTGCTGCGTGGCGACTTCGGTCGGTCGCTGCGCACCAAGCGCCCGGTGTCCACCGAAGTTGGCGAGCGCTTCATGCCGACCTTCTGGCTGACGCTGGCCGCAATGTCGTGGTCGGTGGTCATCGGCATGCTGATCGGCGTTGTGTCCGCGGTATGGCGCAATCGCTGGCCGGACCGGCTGGGCATGACGCTGGCGGTGTCCGGCATTTCCTTTCCCGCCTTCGCGCTGGGGATGGTGCTGATGCAGATCTTCGCCGTGCAGCTGAACTGGCTGCCCACGGTCGGCGCTGCCAGCTGGAAACATTACATTCTTCCTTCGTTGACGCTGGGTGCCGCGGTGGCGGCGATCATGGCCCGCTTCACCCGTTCCTCGTTCGTCGAAATCCTCCAGGAAGATTACGTGCGCACCGCGCGCGCCAAGGGGCTGTCCGAGAACGTGGTCGTCATCAAGCACGGCTTGCGCAACGCGCTCATCCCCGTGGTCACCATGATGGGATTGCAGTTCGGTTTCCTGCTCGGCGGCTCTATCGTGGTCGAGGTGGTCTTCAACTGGCCGGGAATGGGCCGATTGCTGGTCGATGCGGTGGACATGCGCGACTATCCGATCATCCAGGCGGAGGTGTTGCTCTTTTCGCTCGAATTCATTCTCATCAACCTGATCGTCGACGTGCTGTACGCGGTGATCAATCCGACGATACGGTATCGGTAGCTCCCATGGATTCCGAAGCCATACAGCAAAGCGTCGATGCGGATACGGAACCGATGCCGGTCATCGATGCGGTCCTTGCGCCGGACGCGTCGTCGGTACGCACTCCCTGGAGCGAATTCTGGCGCAAGTTCCGCAAGCAGCATGTTGCGGTCGCCGCGGGACTGTTCGTGCTGCTGCTGGTGCTGATCGCTGTGATCGCACCGTTGGTCGTTCCGTACGATGCGGAGAATTTTTTCGATTACGACAGCCTCAATGACTTGCCTTCACTGAAGCACTGGTTCGGCGTCGATCCGTTGGGGAGAGACATCTTCAGCCGGATTCTCATGGGCGCTCGCATCTCCTTGACCGCCGGCTTTGTTTCGGTCGCCGTCGGCGCGCTTATCGGCACCGGGTTGGGACTCGTCGCCGGCTATTACGAAGGTTGGTGGGACCGCGTCATCATGCGTCTGTGCGACGTGCTGTTTGCGTTCCCGGGCATCCTGCTGGCGATCGGAATCGTTGCCATCCTCGGCGGCGGCATGGCCAACGTGATCATCGCTGTGTCGATATTCAGCATTCCGACGTTTGCGCGCCTGGTCCGCGGCAACACGCTTTCGCTCAAGCATCTCACCTTCATCGAGGCGGCGAGGAGCATCGGCGCGTCCGACTGGACGATCGTCATTCGTCACATTTTCCCGGGTACGATCGCCGCGGTCGTGGTCTATTTTTCACTGCGCATCGGAACCTCGATCATCACCGCCGCGAGCCTGTCGTTCATCGGCATGGGCGCGCAGCCGCCGACGCCAGAATGGGGTGCGATG
>DATNNK010000244.1:0-6373 GCA_035601875.1 Casimicrobiaceae bacterium
CAATGCCCGATGCTCCGGCGCCGATGGCGGTCTTGTCGAGGACGACGATACGGTTCGGTCCCGCGCCTACAGCCATCCCTTTGATACGCAGGCGACCGGCGAGGTGCATTGCGGTCGAAAGACCGTGGATGCCGGCGCCGACGACGACGTAGCGGGCACTGGGAGGAAGAGAAACCATCGGGAGTCCTGATTGGATTCGTTGGGTTGCGGATGAGTCGTGTTCACCCGGGCGAGGATTCCGCGACTCGTGCTCGCGCGTACGGAGGAACGAAAGGCATGTCTACGTCGATCGCAAGAGATCCTCCAGCAATTCAGTAACCGCATCGCCGTGTCGAAGCTCGCTCACGAGGCGCTCGATGCGCTGTGCGCGCGGACGTCCCAGCACGGGCTCGGCGAACTCGAAATACTTGGCCCGCAACTCGGCGTCCGCAAGCGGATTTTCGGGGTTTCCCCGCGCACGTGCCGGCTCCGAAACGAGCTTGCGACCGTCGTTCAGCGTGATCTCCACGCGCGCCCATCGCTCGGCTGGAAACAGCCGCGAATATTCGCTATTTTCCGTCAAGACCATGAGGTCGAGCAGGCGCCGCACCCGCGGGTCCGCGAGCTTCGGCACATCGATCTCCTCGGCGCCCAGATGTCCGAAGACGAGCACCGCCACGACTGGATAGGGAAGACTGTACTGCGCATCTTCAGTCGTCTCCGGAGCGCTGCATCGTGAGCCGAGCGCGATAGCTTCGCCAAAGCTTTCAATCGAAATGTGCGCGATGTCTTCCGCGGCGAAGCCGTGCGCGCGTTGCAAGCTGAGCGCGGCTTCGACGGCAGGCTGAGCCCACCGGCACACCGGATAGGCCTTGAAGTATTGCTCGCGAATGCGCCAGCGCGCGCCCAGATCGGTCCAATACTGTTTCGCATCGGCACCTTCGACGGTGACCGCCGGCGCCCCCGTGTATCCGTCGCGCGCGAGCCATGCGGCGGCGATGCCGACATGGGCACCCCATCCGGAGCCGTCCTTCACCATGCTGGGCGTATCGCAGGTACGCAGTATCTGCCCGCCTGGACCGAAGTATTCGGCGATGCCCAGCGCCTCCCGGATCCGCGCCTCGTCAAGGGACAGGAACCTCGCCGCAACCGCGGCGCATCCGACCGAGTTCCACGAACCGGAGCAATGGTATTCCGGCGCGCTGGCGTGCTGGGCCATGCCTGCACGGGTGGCGATCTCGTAACCGAGTACCAAACAGGTGAGGAACTCGCGCCCGTCGACGGCGTGCTCACGCTTGGCGTTATCGCAAAGTGCGAGCAACGCGGGAAGGATTGCGACGCCTGCGTGGCCTTTGGTAAGCACGTGGCCGTCGTGCCCATCGATCGCATCGATGGTCGCAGCACCCGCAAACGCGGCGCCGGCAATGCCCGCCCGCCTGCCATCGAACAGCATGCGCGCAGTCTCATCGTACCCGCAGAGTTGCGACGCGGCATACGAACGCGCGATTCCCGAGGCGTGCGTCCGCGTCCCTGCCGCGGCGACGCCGATCAGGTCGAGCAGGCAGCGCGTCGCCTGCAGAGCGACATCGGGCGGAAGATCGGCAAACGCGATTCCCCGTACGAACGACGCGACATCGGGAAACGCGGTCGTCGCCTCGGCCGCTCCGCGATCGTCGGGCATCAAATCAGACCGCTGGCCTTCAGGAAGCCTTCCGCGACCTCCTCCACCGTTTTCTTGTCGACGTCGACGCTTGCGTTGAGCTTGGCGATGTTTTCGTCGTTTAGCTTCGCGGCGAGTGCGTTCAGCGCATCGGCGATCTTTGGATTCTTGTCCAGGATTTCCTTGCGCACCACCGGCGTCAGGTTGTACGGCGCGGCGTAGTTCTTGTCATCCTTCAGAACCACGAAATTGAAAGCGGGTATGCGACCGTCGGTCGCAAACACGACGGCGGTGTCGACTTGCCGATCCTTCAACGCGGAATAGGTGAGCCCAGTGTCCATACGCTTGACATTGTCGCGGTCGAACTCGAATCCGTACGCTTTTTGCCACCCCGGCAACCCGTCGGGGCGCGCGTAGAACTCCGCGTTGGACGCAAAGGTGAGCTTGGCGCCGCCATTCACGGCCTTGGCGAGGTCGCTCATGGTGACGATGCCGCGCTTCTGCGCGTCGTCGCGGTTCATCGCGAAGCCGTAGGTGTTGTTCACCGCCGACATGTTGAGCCAGACGATGCCCTTGGGGGCGTCGACTTCCTTGATCTTCCGGTACGCCTCGTCGGCGGAGTTGAACTTGTCGGTGATCTTGTTGAATACGCCGAGCCCGGTGCCGGTGTATTCCCAGTAGACATCGACCTGGCCATTCTCGAGGGCCGAGCGAACGGCCGCGCTGCCCATGCCCGCCTTGCGCTCTGGCGTGAAGCCTTTTGCCTTGAGCAGTGCGACGGTCATCGCGGTCATGATCTGCTGCTCGGTGAATGCCTTGCCGCCGACGACGATCGTCTGCGCCGCCGCGCCGCTGCTCCAGCACAGCATGAAGAGCGCAATTCCTGCCAGCAGCGGGCCAAATCCTCGTCTCATGGTTCGTTTCTCCTCCATCGGCTTCTTCTAGAAATTCCGTAGCGGATTGACCCCGCGCGGCACCAGCCAATACTGCGCCTGCCCGAACAAAAAATCCACGGCCACCGCGAGCAGCGCGGTCGGGATTGCGCCGGCGAGCATCATGCCGTGCTCCTGCAGGTCGATGCCCGTGAAGATCAGCTCGCCCAGGCCTCCGCCACCGATCAGAAACGCGATCGGCGCGGTGCCGACATTCACAGCCATCGCGGTGCGCACACCCGCGAAGATGACGAACAATGCATTGGGCAGTTCCACGCGCTTGAGGATCTCGTTGCTGCTCATACCCATTCCGCGCGCCGCGTCCACCATGTGCGCGGGAACCGCACGAATCCCTTCGTAGGTGTTGCGTATGATCGGCAACAAGGTCGCGATCCAGAGGCCGACGATCGCCGGTAATGGACCGATGCCCAGAAGGCTCATCATCAGTGCGAGCTTGCCTAGCGTGGGAATGGACGTGACCATGTTCACGGCCTGAATGACGCCATCCGACCAGCGAGCCATCCAGGGTCGCGACAGCCAGATGCCGACCGCGATGCCGAACACGATCGCCAGCGATCCCGAAATCGCGACCAGAACCAGGTGCTGCCTGGTGAGATAAACGATATCCTTCTTGTAGCGAAGAATGTCCGTCGCCAGCCCGCTCGCGTAGAGGCCCCACGCAATGGCCAGCGCGATCGCACCCAGCACGATATAAGGCAGGATCGACCGACCCGGTGCCATCGCCGCAGTCACCCGACGCGCTCCGAGCCGAGCCGCGCCGCCACCGCGGCACGCGAGACATGGCCGATCGCGCGCCCGGTTTCATCGACGCAGCGGATCGTCTCGACGTCATGCTCGAGGAACAAGCTCGCGGCGCAGCGCAGATCGTCGTTGGCGGATACGGTGGGACCGCTCGCGCCTTCGCTATCGGCTGCTGGAACCATCACTTCGCGCACGAGGATGAGACGCAGGCGCTTCAGTGTGCGGTCGCGGCCGACGAAGCTCGCCACGAAATCGTCGGCGGGGCGCGCCAGCAACTCGTCGGGCGGCCCGAATTGGGCGAGCTTGCCGGCGCGAAAGATCGCTATCCTGTCCGCCATCTTCACCGCTTCGTCGATGTCGTGACTGACAAACAGGATGGTCTTGCGCAGGGTTTGCTGCATGCGCAGGAATTCGTCCTGGATCACCTCGCGATTAATGGGGTCGAGGGCAGCGAAGGGCTCGTCCATCAACAGCACCGGCGGGTCGACGGCGAGCGCACGTGCGACGCCGATCCGTTGCGCCTGTCCGCCGGAGAGCTCGTTTGGATAGCGGTCGAGAAACTGCGCAGGCTCCAGCGCCAGCAGCGCAAGCAACTCCTCCGCGCGCCGCCGCGACCTGGCCGTGCTCCATCCGAGCAGGCGTGGGACGACGCCGATGTTTTCGGCCACCGTCATGTTGGGGAACAGGCCGATCTGCTGGATGACGTAGCCGATGCCGCGGCGCAGTTCCACCGGATCGACCCCATCGGTATCACGACCGGCGATGAAGATCTTGCCCGAGCTCGGCAGCACCAGCCGGTTGATCATCCGCAGCGTCGTCGTCTTGCCGCAACCCGAAGGGCCGAGCAGCACGCAGGTCTCGCCATCGCTAACTTCCAGCGTCACGCCATCGACGGCGGTGACCGTTCCGCGCGCGGTCGAATAACGCCGGCTCAAGCCTTGCAGGCGGATCATGGGCGTTACATCACTCGGTGCGGACCGCCAGGCCCTTGGGTGTCAGCCGCCGTTGCAGCCGGAGCAGCGCGTAGTCGGCGGCGATTGCGAGCAGGCCAAGCGACAGCGCACCGGTGATGAGCTGTCGGATGTCCGTCTGCGAAATGCCGCGGCTGATAAAGGTACCGAGGCCTCCGGCGCCAATATAGGCGGCGATCGCGGTGACGCCGATGTTGAGCACAACGGCGATCCGCACACCGGCCAGGATGACTGGCAATGCGATCGGGATTTCGACGCGCACCAGTCGCTGCACGGCCGACATCCCCATGCCGGTCGCGGCGGAGCGGAGCGCCGGATCGACATTGCGGATCGCGGTGTAGGTGTTGCGAATGATCGGCAGCTGCGCATACAGCATCGCGGCGATCACCGCCGGCAGCCAGCCGATCCCGTGGCCGATCTTTGAGAGGATGGGAATCAGCACCCCGAACAGCGCAATCGACGGAATGGTGATCACGATCGAGCCGATATAGAGGACCGTGTCCGCGATGCGTTGGCTCTGCGTGATCGCGATGCCGATCGGCACGCCAGTCAGGATCGCGATGCCGACGGCGACGCCGACGATCGAGATGTGCTCGAGCGTGCGCTCGCCGATCGCGGGAAGGTTGTGCAGGATGAACGAGAGCGTCTCCACCGTGCTCCTCGGGCTCGGCTGCTACAGGCCGAACAATACGACACTCGGCACTTCGCGGCGAGCCTTGTCCTGCATTGCAAAGCTGGACGCGCCGTCAGCGTCCGCCGCATTGACGAATCGGTATCGAATCGTGCGATAGTTACACCTGTTTATCCAGACAGGGCGTGAGTCCAATGGAACCACTGACCGGGAAGAAGCCTTCGCTGCGCCAACGGCTCGATCGGGGCCCCGTGATCTGTGCCGAAGGTTACCTGTTCGAGCTGGAACGTCGCGGCTACCTGCAGGCCGGGGCATTTGTTCCCGAAGTCGTGCTCGAGCATCCAGAGACGGTGACTCAGCTGCACCGCGACTTCGTGCACGCCGGGTCGGATGTGGTGGAGGCGCTCACCTATTATGCGCACCGCGAGAAACTGCGGATCATCGGACGTGAGCAGGACCTGGAGCGGATCAACCGGCGGGCGCTCGATACGGCCAAAGCCGTCGCTCAGGAAACCGGCGCCCTCTTTGCCGGCGATATCTGCAATACCAACGTCTACGATCCCGCGGACCCGGCATCGCACAAGGCCGTCCGCGCGATGTTTGAGGAGCAGGTCTCCTGGGCGGTCGACGCCGGCGTCGATTACATCATCGGCGAGACATTCTCCTTTGCTGCGGAGGCGTTGATCGCGCTGGACGTCATCAAACGTGCGATGCAGACGGCAGTGATCACACTCGCCATGCACCAGGCCGATGTAACGCGCGAAAACTGGAGCGTCGCTGACGCGTGCAAGCGCATCGCAGACGCGGGCGCCGATGTGGTCGGACTCAATTGCATCCGCGGCCCGGCGACGATGATGCCGCTGCTGCGGCAGGTGCGCGAGGCGGTAACGATACACGTGGCAGCGCTGCCCGTTCCCTACCGCACCAGCGAAAACGAGCCATCGTTTCAGTCCTTGTGCGACACGCACTGGCAGTTCGCCGAGGGCGCGCGGCCCTTCCCGGTCGCGCTCGATCCCTTCACCTGCAATCGCTACGAGATCGCGGAGTTCGGCAAGCAAGCGTTCGACATGGGAATCCGTTACCTGGGAGTGTGCTGCGGGGCGGGCCCGCATCACATCCGCGCACTCGCGGAAGCCGTCGGAAAACGCCCGCCGGCGAGCAAGTACTCCGCGGACATGTCGAAGCACGCCTTCCTCGGCTCCGACCAACGCATCAAGCAAGTTCAGAAGGATTACGCCGGCAAGCTTTGAGCTGGAGCGACTTTGCCTGATTCAGATCGAAGGTCTTGTAAAACTCTCTAGCGGCTCGCGCGAAGGCAAGACCATCAGCTTTACCGGCATCGCCGCCGGCGGTTGGTTTGGAGAAGGGTCGTTGCTGAAGGGTGACCCGCGTCGCCATGACGCCGTCGCACTTGGTGTTGAAGATCGACTCGTCCGCA
>DATNNK010000245.1:0-8667 GCA_035601875.1 Casimicrobiaceae bacterium
GTTTCCAGCGCCAGCGCGGTGCCGATGCCCTCGCAGATCACCGCGTTGGTCGTCGTTCGGTAAAGGCGGCCGGCGCCGCCGCTGGCAATCGTCGTGGCCTTGGCGACGTAGGCCGTCAGTTCTCCGCTGACGAGGTTGCGCGCAATCGCGCCCTGGCAGCGGGCCCCCTCATGTATCAGCGCCAATGCTTCCATGCGCTCGTGTACGGGTATTGAATGCGCGATCGCCTGGTCGCTGACCGCGTACAGCATGGCGTGGCCGGTGCCGTCGGAGACGTAACAGGCCCGCCATTTCTTGGTACCGCCGAAATCGCGCTGGATCAGCAGGCCGTGCGCCTCGTCGCGCTCGGTAATGACGACCTTCTGGCCATTGATGATGACCTCGCGGTTGCCCTTCTGGACGCGACTCCACGGTACACCCCATGCGGCGAGCTCGCGGATCGCCTTGGGCGCGGTATTGACGAACATGCGCACCACTTTCTGGTCGGCGCCCCAGTCACTGCCGCGCACCGTGTCCTCGAAATGCACGTCCTCGTTGTCGCCCTGCGCTTTGACCACGTTGCCCAGGCTCGCCTGCATGCCTCCCTGAGCCGCGCAAGAGTGTGAGCGCTTGGGCGGCACCAGGGACAGGATGACGACGTCGTGGCCACGGCGCTTGGCGCCGATGCCCACGCGAAGCCCGGCGAGGCCCCCGCCAATGACCAGTACATCGGTATAAATCACTTTCACCGCACTACCTTGCGCGCGTCGATGCCGTCGGTGGGGGTAACGGCCTGGGGCGACGCTTGCAAGCGTGAAGGAACGTAACGCTCGCCGTAGTGGCCTTGGTGTTCGATGCCGATCTTGATATACGCCGCGAGCGTGGCAAAGCCGAGCACGAGGAAAAACACGGTGATCGCCCACTTGAGCATCTTGAGCCGATGCCGCGTCGCGTTGGCATCGCTGCCTGTGAACCAGCCCCATTTAACGGCGAGGCGGTAGAGACCGATGCCACCATGCAGCTCGACCGCCAGCAGCAACAGGATATACAGCGGCCACAGATGCTCGCTCCAGACGCGATCCGAGGACTCGAAAGGCCCGATACGGTCCGGCCGGGTCAGCATGATGTACAGGTGCACCGAAGCAAGAAAGAACAAGGCGAAACCGGTGAACACCTGCCAGAACCACAGCGTCGTGTCTTCGTGATGGATCATCCGCATGTGGCCGCGGAAGGTCTTGAACTGGCGATAGTTGATGGGAAACTTGCGCACGGCAAGCATGGCGTGCGTGACGATAAGCGCAATGACCACCGCGACCACCATCGAAACAATCCATGGGTACGACGCGCCGAAGAAAAAATAACCCTCGAAGAACTTGGTGATGGTCCACATGGCGTCCTTGCCGACAAGAATCGACGAAACAAAGAACATGTGGCCCCACATGAACAGCACCAGAACAAGACCCGTGGCGCTTTGGGTCAAGTCCAGCCTCGCTGGCCAGCGGCTTTTGCGCGCGCGGTCGGCAAGTCCCACGCCGGCGATCAGCTGGCTGCTGTGCTCCATCGTGCGATCCCTTTCGCCCCGATTTGAGGCGGTGGTCCTTTGAAATCCGCACCCTGCGGGGTGCAAAGCGGCGCCCTGATGCAGGCGCTCGAAATGCGCGCCGACAGAAAGTTATCCCGCGCCGCGTCGGATAGTCTTGACCTGCGTCAAGGTAGCCGTCGGCAATGCGATCAAAATGCGCCAGAAGACTCCTTCCTCGAAATGAACCCACTGGTCATCGCGGGCAGCGGAGCCGGAAGCGCGTCAGGAGAGTGACGATGTTCCAGATTCGCATTCACGGCCGCGGCGGCCAAGGCGTCGTATCTGGCGCCGAAATGTTGTCGGTTGCCGCGTTTCTCGAGGGGCGCTACGCACAGGCTTTCCCCAGCTTCGGCTCGGAGCGCATGGGAGCGCCGGTGATGGCGTTCTGCCGCATCGACGACAAGGAGATCCGCCTGCGAGAGCCGGTGCTGGAGCCCGACGCGCTGATCGTCCAGGACCAGACACTCCTGCACCAGGTCGATCTGTTCAACGGCCTGCCCGCACGAGGGTACATCCTGCTCAACTCGACGAAGAGCATCGATGAACTGGGGCTTGGCGGATTCGCGCGCGGCGTCCAGCAATATCGGTTATGCACGCTCCCAGCCAGCGAGCTCGCACTGAAGCATGTCGGCCGCCCGGTGCCAAATGCGGCGCTTCTGGGAGGGTTCGCCGCGATCACCGGCGTGATCACGCTGGCATCGGTCCTCGCTGCGATCCGCCAGAAATTTCCCGCTGCGGTCGCCGAGAAGAATGTCGCCGCCGCCACGGAAGCATTTGAGCTCGCGGTCAAGACCAAGGAAACGATCGATGCTTAAGCAAACGGAAGGTTCGCGCGCCGTCGCCGAGGCGGTCGCGCTCTGCCGGCCGCAAGTGATCTGCGCCTATCCGATCACACCCCAGACGCACATCGTCGAGGGCCTGGGAGAGATGGTCAAGGCCGGCGAACTCGTCGACTGCGAGTTCATCAACGTCGAATCCGAGTTCGCGGCGATGTCAGTGGCGATCGGCGCCTCGGCAGCCGGGGTACGCACCTACACCGCCACGAGCAGCCAGGGACTGCTGTTCATGGCGGAAGCGGTGTACAACGCCGCCGGGCTGGGATTGCCGATCGTAATGACGGTCGGCAACCGCGCGATAGGTGCCCCCATCAACATCTGGAACGACCATTCCGACAGCATGTCGATGCGCGATGCCGGCTGGATCCAACTGTACGCGGAAACGAATCAGGAAGCGCTGGACCTGCACATCCAGGCGTTCCGCCTCGCCGAAGAGCTTTCATGCCCGGTCATGGTCTGCATGGACGGCTTCATCCTGACCCACGCGTATGAACGCGTCGACGTGCCCACGCAGGACCAAGTCGATACATTCCTCCCGCGATACGAGCCTCGACAGATTCTCGATCCGGCTGACCCGGTGAGCATCGGCGCGTTGGTCGGGCCGGAGGCATTCACCGAAGTGCGCTATCTCGCGCACCACAAACAGTTGCGCGCACTGGGACTGATTCCTCAACTCGCTGCGGAATTCAAGAAGGAATTCGGCCGCGCCTCAGGCGGGCTCATTCGTACCTACCGTAGCGAGGATGCAGAGACGATCGTCGTGGCGCTCGGCTCGCTGAACGGTACCGTACAGGAAGTCGTCGACGAGATGCGTGCCGGAGGATCGCGGATTGGCTCGGTTTCCATCTGTTCCTTCCGTCCCTTCCCGCTCGCCGCAATGCGCGAGGCGTTGCAGCACGCAAAGCGCGTCGTAGTGCTGGAAAAATGTCTGGCCGTAGGCCTGGGTGGCATTGTCTCCGATGGAGTGCGCAAGTCCCTGTCCGGCATCGTGCTGAACGGCTACACCGTCATCGCGGGCCTTGGCGGGCGCGCAATTACCCGTGGTTCGCTAACGCGACTGTTCGAGGATGCCGAACGTGACGAGCTCGAGCAAGTGACCTTTCTCGACCTGAACGCCGACGTGATCAGCTACGAGCTGGAACGCGAGAGCAAATCGCGGCGCACTGGCCCCACCGCAGAAGCCATCCTGCGCCGGATCGGAACCGTCGCGTCGGGCATCGGTTGAACCCAGGAGAAGCTTCGTGGAAGAGACGATGATCAAGTTCTACCAAACCGGCACCTTCACGGTCGGCAATCGGCTGCTCAAGGAGGACCAGCGCGCAGTACAGGCGGACATGCACCGCACGAACTCCCTCAATTCCGGGCACCGTGCCTGTCAGGGTTGCGGCGAGGCCCTGGGCGCCCGCTACGCCATCGATGCGGCGATGCAGGCAACCGGAAACCAGCTGATAGCGGTCAACGCAACCGGCTGCCTGGAAGTGTTCTCGACGCCTTATCCGGAGACTTCGTGGCAGATCCCGTGGATTCATTCACTGTTCGGCAACGCGGCCGCGGTCGCGTCCGGCGTCGCCGCCGCACAGCGTGTGCTCGGGCACACGTCAACACGCGTTATCGCGCAGGGCGGTGACGGCGGCACGACCGACATCGGCTTTGGCTGCCTGTCGGGCATGTTCGAACGCAACGACGACGTGCTCTACATCTGTTATGACAACGAGGCCTACATGAACACCGGCGTGCAGCGCTCGAGCGCGACGCCGCCGGCGGCGCGGACCGCCACCACCCCAGCATTGGGGCCTTCCCCGGGCAATGTCTTCGGCACCGGCAAAAACGTGCCGCGCATCGCGATGGCGCACGGCATTCCCTACGTCGCGACCGCGAGCGTTTCCAATCTGCGCGATCTCGAGCGCAAGGTCAAGGTCGCGATGGGGATTCACGGTGCGCGCTACATTCACATCTTCGTGCCATGCCCCCTCGGCTGGGGTTCGGCCTCGGAAGACACGATCAAGATCGCGCGCTTGGCAGTCGAGACCGGCCTTTTCCCGCTGTTCGAAGCGCAGGACGGCGAAGTCACGGCAAGTACGCCGATCCGGCACAAAGTCCCTGTGGCCGAATACCTCAAGTTGCAGAAACGTTACGCCCATCTGTTCCGCAATCCGCCCGACCTCCAACGCATTGCACAGATTCAGATGATGGCCGATCGCAATATCGACAAGTTCGGCTTGCTGCACTAGGAGATCGTCAATGGACAAGCCGTACGCAATTACCCTCGATGTCGGCTCGAGCCTCGCCAACAAGACCGGCGCGTGGCGCACCAACCGGCCGGTGTACCTGGATCGCTTGCCCCCGTGCAACCACGCCTGCCCGGCCGGCGAAAACATCCAGGGCTGGCTGTATCACGCCGAGTCCGGCGACTACGAAGCCGCGTGGCGGGCGCTGACGGAGGACAATCCGTTTCCGGCGATCATGGGGCGCGTCTGCTATCACCCTTGCGAGACCTCTTGTAATCGCGGCAAAGTCGACGAGCCGGTAGGCATCAACTCGGTCGAGCGCTTTCTCGGGGACGAAGCCCTGAAACGCGGCTGGACGTTTTCTCCACCCAAAGCCGAGAGCGGCAAGCGCGTGCTCATCGTCGGCGCCGGACCCTCCGGATTGTCCGCGGCGTATCACCTTCGACGCCTAGGCCACGGCGTCAAGATCGTCGAGGCGGGTCCGCTTACCGGCGGGATGATGCGTTTTGGGATTCCCAAATATCGGTTGCCGCGTGACGTGCTCGATGGCGAGGTGCAACGCATCCTGGACATGGGTGTCGAGTTGGAACTGAACTCGAAGGTCACCAACATCGTCGAGACGATGAGCGCGGGCCATTTCGACGCAGCGTTCCTCGCGGTCGGCGCGCATATCGCCAAGCGCGCATACATTCCGGCGGGCGAAGCCGCGCACATGCTCGATGCGGTATCGGTGTTGCGGAGCATGGAGGGCGAGGAAAAGCCGATGCTGGGCCGCCGCGTGGTGGTGTATGGCGGCGGCAATACCGCGCTCGACGTCGCGCGCACGGCCAAACGGCTGGGCGCGACCGAAGCCATCATCGTCTATCGGCGCACCCGCGAAAAGATGCCCGCGCACGACTTTGAAATCGAAGAGGCGTTGCAGGAAGGCGTGTTGATCAAGTGGCTGTCGACGATCAAGAACATGGCCGACGAGGGCACGCTGACCGTCGAAAAGATGGCGCTCGACGCCACCGGCTTCCCCCAGCCAACTGGCGAATTCGAGACCCTGGAGGCCGACTCGCTGGTGCTGGCGCTGGGCCAGGACGTGGATCTCTCGCTGCTCGACGGCGTGCCGGGACTCGACATCAAAGACGGCACTGTTCAAGTGGGCCGCAACATGATGACGGGCCATGCAGGAATTTTCGCCGGCGGCGACATGGTACCGTCGGAGCGTACGGTCACGGTCGGGGTCGGTCACGGCAAGAAGGCGGCACGCCATATCCACGCGTGGCTCTCCGGCAACACCTACGCGCCCGCCCCCAAGCACGAGCTCGCTACATTCGACATGCTCAACCCCTGGTATTTCAGCGATGCGCCCAAGACCATGCGCCCATTGCTCGAGCTCGCCCGCCGGACCTCCACTTTCGAAGAGGTCGTGGGCGGTCTCACCGAAGAGAACGCGTTGTTCGAAGCGCGACGCTGCATGTCCTGCGGCAACTGTTTCGAGTGCGACAACTGTTACGGAGTGTGCCCCGACAACGCCGTGATCAAACTGGGACCGGGCAAACGGTTCGAGTTCAATTTCGACTATTGCAAGGGCTGCGGCATCTGCGTGTCCGAATGTCCATGCGGCGCGATCAAGATGGTTCCCGAGACAAACTGAAAACCGGCACACGCACCCGGCGGCCCGAAAAGCGGGCGAAGAGCGGCGAGGAGATGAGTGATGCTGCAGAAAAGTCATGACGACATGATGGCGCGCGCGCCTTCCACGCTGCCGGAGGGCATCGCGCTCTTGCAGGACCCGGCGCTCAACAAGGGAACCGCGTTTACCGAAGCCGAGCGCGATACCCTGCACCTGCGCGGGCTGTTGCCGCCGCACGTCTCCTCTCAAGAGCAGCAGTTGGGGCGCGTGCTCGAAAATTTCCGCCGCAAGTCGAGCGATCTCGAGAAGTACATCAATCTGAGAGCGCTGCACGACCGCAACGAGGCGCTTTTCTTCCGTCTGCTCCTGGAAAATCCCGATGAAATGCTTCCTATCGTCTATACGCCGACGGTAGGGTTGGCGTGCCAGCGGTACACGCACATCTTCCAGCGGCCGCACGGCATTTTCGTCAGCGCGGCCGATCGCGGCCGCGTCGCGGAGGTTCTCGCCAACTGGCCGCGCCGCGACGTGGCGATCATCGTCGTCAGCGACGGCGAGCGCATTCTCGGGCTCGGCGATCTGGGCGCAAACGGCATGGGCATTCCGGTCGGCAAGCTCTCGCTCTATACCGCATGCGCGGGCGTGTCACCGAGCGCCTGCCTGCCGGTGCTTCTCGACGTCGGCACCAACAACTCCGAGCTGCTCGACGATCCGCTCTATATCGGTCTGCAACAGCCGCGCGTTCGCGGCGAGGAATACGACGCGCTGGTCGAAGAGTTCGTGGTCGCTGCCAGTAAGCTCTTCCCGGGCGTGGTGATTCAGTTCGAAGACTTTGCGACCCACAATGCGTTTCGATTGCTGAAGAAATATCGCGATCGGATCCCGACGTTCAACGACGACATTCAGGGGACCGCGGCAGTGGTGCTGGCAGGGATCCTGTCCGCGCTGCGGATCACCGGCGGCGCGCTCGGCGAGCAGACATTGCTGTTCCAGGGCGCGGGCGAAGCGGCGACAGGTATTGCGGATCTGGTAGTCGAGGCGATGGTCGCGAAGGGTGTCGACCAGGCGCAGGCGCGGCGGCGCTGCTGGCTTTTCGACTCGCGCGGTCTGGTCGTCAAGCAACGAGCCGAGCTCGCCACGCATAAGCAACCCTACGCGCACGAGCATGCGCCGGCAGGCAGCCTGCTCGAGGCGGTAAAGGCATTGCGGCCGACTGCCATCATCGGCGTCGCTGCAATAGGAGGCGCCTTTACCGAGGACGTCGTGCGCACGATGGCCGCCATCAACAAGCGGCCGATCGTGTTTGCGCTCTCGAACCCGACGTCGAAATCCGAGTGCACGGCGACACAAGCGTACCGCTGGTCGGACGGGCGTGTGCTGTTCGCTTGCGGCTCGCCATTCGACCCGGTGACGCTGGAAGGCCGAAGCTACGTACCGCGGCAGGGTAACAATTCGTACATTTTTCCCGGCGTTGGCCTGGGCGTGATCGTTTCCGGGTCGAGTCGCGTGACGGATGAAATGTTCATGGCAGCGGCGCATACGCTCGCCGAGCAGGTCACCGAGGACGACCTAAAACAGGGAAGTCTCTATCCGCCGCTCAAAAACATCCGCGACGTCTCGGCGCATATCGCCGCCGCGGTCGCCACCGTCGCCTACCGTCGAGAGCTGGCGCGCGGACCGGCGCCGGCCGACCTGCTCGGATTCATGAAGTCGAAGATGTACGAGCCCCGCTATGCAACGTACGTGGCAGGCTGAAGGCAACTCAATGGCCACGTAACGCGGACAAAAATGCGCAAGAAAGGTGATGCACGATGAGGGAGACGGTTCTGACCATGCTCCGCCACCATCCATTTGTGGCGGAGTTCGAGCCCAGGCACGTCGAAAAGCTGGCGACGCTGGCGCACGAAAGACGCTTCGACCGGGATCAGATTCTCTTCCGCGAGGGCGACGAGTGCTCGGAGTTCTACCTGATCGTGACCGGACTTGTGGCGCTCGAGATCGCCGCGCCGGGACACACGTTTCGCGTGCAGACGCTGTTCGCGGGCGATGAGCTGGGCTGGTCCGCATTGTTGATGGGCAGAGGCAAGCACTTCCAGGCGCGGACACTGGAGCGCGTGGATGCGTTGGCGTTCGAAGGCACGGAGCTCTTGGACGCATGCAGGGATGACACGCTGTTCGGCTTTACGTTGATGCAACGGCTGCTGGGAGTCGTGGCCGAGCGGCTGCAGGCAACGCGGCTGCAACTGCTGGACATGTACTCTCCGGTGGCGGCACGGGCGGGAGCGTGATGAGGGCCGCCCTTTTTACCTCGGAAGGGAGTCTGAGATGAAACGCCATTGGATTGCACTTGGGGTCGGCGCGTCCGTTGCCGCCGGCGCCCGTGCCGCGCTGGACAACGCCGCTGCGGAAGCGATGATGAAA
>DATNNK010000246.1:0-11769 GCA_035601875.1 Casimicrobiaceae bacterium
GATTGGAATTGTTGTTGTTACATCTTTGACCACCTGGGTCGCTGACGGGCCGACAGCGACTATGACATCCGGGAGCTGCACCAGCTCGCGCGCAAGCCCGGAAAGCCGCTCGCTCTTGTCGTCGGCGTATCGCCTCTCAACGATGAGGTTCTGGCCTTCGACGTAGCCCAGCTCGCGCAGGGCTTCGTGAGCCAGTTCGCAAGGATCGGGTCGGAGGTCGGCCGGGTGCCCAGCCTGAGGATGCCCAGGCGGTAGACCCGACCCGACGGTCGCGCATACGCTGCGAGGCGTATGGTGAGCAGACCTCCAGCCACCATGCCGATGAGCGTTCGCCGGTCCATTACCGGATTACCTCGTCAGTGCGCAGCAGCAGAGATTGCGGGATCGTCAGGCCTTGCGTTTTGGCCGTCTTCAGATTGATCACCAGCTCGAACTTGGTAGGCGGGGTTCGCTTAGGCCGGCTTGCCTACAGCTTTCGCTGCCGCATGCTTCAACCGGGCCTCTTCCTCGAGCTCCTCCTCGACATCGCGGCGCAATCCGCGCTCCATTTGCGCGTGATCGAGCTCCCGCTCCCACTTCGAGACGACGATCGTCGCGACGCCATTGCCGATGAGATTGGTGAGCGCGCGTGCCTCCGACATGAAGCGGTCGATGCCGAGAATCAACGCGAGGCCTGCAACGGGGATCGTCGGCACGCTGGACAAGGTCGCGGCGAGCACGATGAAGCCGCTGCCCGTCACCCCCGATGCTCCCTTCGACGTCAGCAGCAGCACGCCGAGAATGGTGAGTTGCTGCATGAGCGTGAGGTCGGTATTGGTCGCCTGCGCGACGAAGATCGCAGCCATCGTCAGGTAAATGGATGTCCCGTCGAGATTGAACGAGTAGCCGGTCGGAATCACCAGCCCGACGACCGACTTCGAGCAACCGAGCTTTTCCATCTTGGCCATCATCCGCGGCAGGACCGACTCGGAGGACGAGGTCCCGAGCACGATCAACAGCTCTTCCTTGATGTAGGCGATGAACCGGAAAATGGAAAACCCCGCCCAGCGCGCGATAAGCCCGAGCACGAAGACGATGAACAGCACGCAGGTGAGGTAGAAGCTACCCATGAGCTGCGCGAGCTGCTGCAGCGAGCCGATGCCGTACTTGCCGATGGTGAAGGCCATTGCGCCAAACGCGCCGATGGGCGCGAGCCGCATGATGAAGCCGACAACGATGAATAGCGCGTGCGCGACCTTGTCGATAAAGCTCACGACCGGCCGCCCCGCTTCACCGGCGGAGGACAGGGCAAAGCCGAACAGCACCGAAAAAAGCAACACCTGAAGGATCTCGCCTTTCGCAAAGGCATCGATCACGGTGTTGGGAATGACATTCAACAAAAATTCGACCGTGTTTTGCGAATGGGCGGCGGTGGTATAGCTCGCGAGCGCCTTGGTGTCGAGCGCGGCGATGTCGACGTTCATCCCGACACCGGGTTTGAGAGTATTGACCACCACGAGGCCGATGATCAGCGCGACCGTGCTCACGGCCTCGAAATAGAGCAGCGCCTTGCCACCGACGCGGCCGACCTTCTTCATGTCCTCCATGCCAGCGATGCCGGTGACCACGGTGCAGAAAATGATCGGCGCGATAATCATCTTAATGAGCTTGATGAAGCCGTCGCCCAGCGGTTTCATGGCCGCGCCGGTATCGGGGTAGAAGTGACCGAGCAGCACTCCACATGCAATCGCGAACAGCACCTGCACGTACAGATGCTTGTACAACGGCTTTTTTTTCATCGGATCCTCCTCGGGCAGGCTGGCAGGCGATTTTTTATCCGGTGGGAACGGCACGGCTGGCCTATTCCCGTTTGCCGGCGTTCAAAGGAGAGTTTAGCGTTTTGGCTGGAAGCGCGCTTGGCAACCCATCCGTAATCCCATTGTCGTGGCCGCACGGGGTCTACGCAGAGTGTCCTTCGTCGAACAGGGACGTCGTCGGTTCCCGTGCGGAAGCCTGCGCTGAACCATCGGCGCCCTCGGCAATGAAGAGCGCACCCACTCTCACACCCAGGAGCCGTATTCTCCGATCGAGCGGCACGCGCTTCAGACATTCGCCGGCCGCGCGCCGGATCGCGCGCGCGTCCTGCGTCGGCGCGGCGATGGTCTGGTCGCGCGTCACCGTCTTGAAGTCGTCGTAGCGAAGCTTGAGCCCAATCGTCCGGCCCACATAACCCTTGCGCTGAAGGTCGTCGGCGACGCCGACGCAAAGCTCGGTGAAGATTCGCGACAGCGCTTCGCGATCGCGCGCCGGATGGAGATCGCGCTCGAATGTCGTCTCGCGGCTGATCGATTTGGGCTCGCTGAACGTCTCCACCGGCCGCTCGTCGCGTCCATTGGCGGCCTCGTGCATCCACGCGCCGTGGCTCCTGCCGAAATGCTCGATCAGCCAGGCGGGATCGGCGTGGGCCAGCTCGCCGATGGTGCGCACGCCCAGCGTCTCGAGCCTGGCACTTGCCTTGGGTCCGATACCGTTGATCTTGCGCGGCGGCAGCGGCCAGATACGCCGCGCGATATCGTCGGCGGCAAGCATGGTCAGGCCATCGGGCTTATCGAGCTCCGAGGAGATCTTCGCGAGAAGCTTGTTTGGCGCGACCGCGATCGAGCACGAGAGCCCGGTCTCCGCGCGCACGCTTTCCTTGATCGCCTTGGCGACGTCGCGCGCGCGCCACCATGCTTCTCCCGGAGCGTCGTTGCCGGCGTTGGTATCGTGCTCCGGCAGCCGTACGCCCGTGAGGTCGATGTAAATCTCGTCGATGCCGCGGTCTTCGATTTGTGGCGCGATGGTCTGCACCGCTGCCTTGAAACGCCGCGAATAGTCGCGGTAGCGATCGAAATCCGTCGGCAACAGAATGGCGTCGGGAGCGCGCTGCGCCGCTTTCATCAGGCCCTGCGCCGAATGCAAGCCGAGTGCGCGCGCCTCGTACGTCGCGGTCGTGATCACGCCACGTCCGACATAGCCGCGCAGCGTGGCAAACTTGCGCGTGACCTGCCCGTCGACCGGATCGATGATCTCCTCGGGCTGATGCCGGCGGCCCCCACCTATCACCACCGGCTTGCCGCGCAGCTCGGGATAGCGCAGCAGCTCCACCGATGCATAGAAGGCATCCATGTCGAGATGCGCGATATGTCGGAGCGGTTCGGTGGACATGGGTTACGCCATTGTGCAACGACGGCCCGAACGATGCACGCCCGGCTAAAAACGTTGCGGTAAACTGTGCTCGATGGCAATCGCGGACATCGACGCGCGGGATAATTCACGGAAACTCGCGGCCAGCTTCGATCTGACCAGGCTTCCGCCCGACTTCTACGCCGACCCCTATCCGTATTATCGCGCGCTGCGCGACCACGAGCCGGTCAAGCGCATGCCCGACGGTTCCTGGTTTCTGACCCGCTACGGCGACATCGTGCCGGTGTACCGGGACTTCAAGCTCTTCAGCTCGGACAAGAAAAAGGAGTTCGGCGCGAAATACGGCGCGACGCCGCTTTTTGAGCACCACACGACGAGCCTGATCTTCAACGATCCTCCGCTGCACACCCGGGTCCGGCGCGCGATCGTCGGCGCCATCAGCCAGCGGCATATCGCGGCCATGGAACCGGGTCTCATCAAGCTGGTCGACGGCCTGCTCGCGGCGATGAGCGAGAAACGGGAGGTCGATCTGATCGACGACTTCGCGGCGGCGATTCCGATCGGCATCATCGGCAATCTGCTGGGCGTTCCGCACGACGAGCGCGGGCCGCTGCGCGGCTGGTCGCTGGACATTCTGGGCGCGCTCGAACCGGTGCTGACAGTGGAGCGCGCGGCCAGGGGCAATCGCGCAATCACCGACATGCTGGCGTATCTGAAGACCCTCGTCGACGAGCGCCGCGCCAACTTGCGCGACCCGGACACCGACGTATTGACGCGCCTCATCGTCGGTGAGGAAGGTTCTCTGCCCCTCACCGAAGACCAGCTCCTGCATCAATGCATCTTTCTGCTCAACGCCGGTCACGAGACGACGACCAATCTCATCGGCAGCGCGCTGCATGCGCTGTCCAAATGGACCGACCAGAAGGAAAGATTGATTGCCCGGACCGGAGACACGGAAGCGATGAAGACGGCGGTCGAGGAGTTCCTTCGCTATGAAAGCTCAGTCCAGCTCGGCAACCGCATCACCACCGCGGAGGTCGATGTCGGCGGCTTCAGGCTTCCTCCGGACTCACGCATCACCATAGGCATCGGCGCCGCCAACCGCGATCCGGCGCAGTTCCCGGAGCCCGACAGATTGGACGTCGCGCGCGAGCCGAACCGCCATCTGGCGTTCGCTTTCGGCATTCACACTTGTGCCGGGATCAATCTCGCGCGCCTGGAAGCGCGCGTGGCGCTGTCGCGATTTCTGAGGCGTTTCCCGGGCTACGCCCTCACCGCTGACCCCGTGCGGGACGGCCGCGCGCGCTTTCGCGGGTTTCTGCATCTGCCGGCCAGCGTCGCCGCCTGATCTACTTGCGCCGATCGAGATCGATGTCGAGATACTTCCAGTAGGTCGAGAATACCGGCGGGCTGAAGCCGCGCAGCCACGGCTGAACGAAGTCGTTCTCGAGCCGGAATATCGCCGGAAGCATGGGCATGTACGTTCGCGCGAGCTCGGACATCTTGCGCGCGGCGGCGATCTGCTCCTGCGCGGTCCCGCTGCGCAGAAATTGCTCGGCGGCACGGTCGTATTCGAGGAGATTGAAAAGGCCGGCGTTGATTGTCCGCGGTTGCTTGCTGTAGAGCTGGAGAAGCTCGGGATAGCCCGACGGCGAGCCTCCGAAGCCGCGGAAAATGATCTGGAACTGTCCTTGCTGCATTTCCTTGATCGCGTCCTGGAACGGCGTCACATGAAAGTCCATGCGCAGGCCGACCGCGTCCATGTTCTTCTTCCAAAGCGTCTGAATCTCGCGCGACAGCGCGCCTGAGCGCAACGTCACGATGATCGTCAAGGACTTGCGGTCGGGGCCCGTGCGGAAGCCCTCGGCATCCTTATTGGCATAGCCGAATCGATCGAGCAGGGCCTTCGCCGCCGCGGGCTCGTATTGCGGCGTGGTGGGCAGCGACGGATCGTAACCGGCGACTCCCGGAGGCACGATCTGATTCGCCGGCAATGCCTGTCCGCCGTAAACCACCTTGACCAGCGTGTCGAGATCGAACGCCAACCCGATCGCGCGCCGCAGCGCCACGCGATCGTTGCTCATGCCGCCGATGACGGGATCGGCAATGTTGAAATTGAACGAGAACAGATAGGGCTCCGGATGCACGTCGCGCGTCACGCCTCGCGCCGCGTATTCGGGCTTCAACTTTCCGTTCACCAGAAGCCTGGTGGCGATCTCACCCCTCAGCGCGATATAGTCGATGCCACCCTGCTCGAACTGCAGCAGGCGCGTGAGCTCTTCGTCGATGATGTTGACTTCCACCACGCCGACCGACGGCACCGTCTTGCCTTGCATGCTCTTGACCAGCGCCGCCCGCGCCGGATCGTCGCTCACGGGAAAGTGCGCCTTCCGGTAGCCGGGATTGGCGTCGAGAACGATGCGCGAGCCGCGCTTCCATTCCCGCAGCCGGAACGGGCCGGTGCCGACCGCGCGGCTGCGGATGTCACCTCCGGCGGCTTCGATCACCTCGCGCGCCGCCGCCGGCGCGAAGCCGATCATGTCCTGAATGTTGGCATAGTCGACGTCCGTCAATCGTAACTGCAGCGTGTAGCGGTCGAGCGCGCGCAGCCCTTCGATCGGCCGCTCGTAATCGAACTTGCCGCTCGCCCGGGCCGCGTCCACGACCGCGCGAGCGCCGACAATGAGGTCGGTGATGATCGGCGCGCCGCCGCGACGGCCGTTCGGATCGAGCCATCGCTTGTACGAGTACACATAATCCTCGGCGACAAGCTCGCGTGGCTTGCCCTTGAAGGCCGGGTCATCGGTAAAAAAGATTCCGGGCTTGACGCGCATCGTCCACCGCCTGCCGCCGTCGCTAATATCGATCGGCGCGGTGGCAGTGAGCGGCGACAACTTCGGCGGCGACTGCAGGTAGTCCCATTCGTACAGCGGCTCGAAGATCGAGATCAGAACCTCGAACGAGGGATTGTCGTTGTACTGATGCGGATCGAGCGTGTCGATGTCGTTGGCCGCCACGCGCAAAATCTTGTTCGGATCGGCGGCGCCCGCAGCGCAAGCGACGGCGATCGCCGCGATCGCCGCGATCGTCAATATCCATCGCCTTCCTTGCGCGCCAGCCTTCATGGTCACTCCCAACTCCAGTTCAGCACTGGGGCCGTTCCGGCGCGCTGCGATTATGCATCATGCCGTGTCGCCGACCGGGTCAGTTTCTACCGCCGGTTCCGCTATCATGACCTCTGAACGGTCGAAGAACACCGAGGAGGCTCGATGAACAGAACCATCATTGGCTGTGTTGCGACGGCGGCGATGCTGACCTTGGCGGGGACGGCACCGGCGCAGATCAAGATCGGCGTCACCGTGTCGGCGACCGGACCCGCGGCGTCGCTCGGCATTCCGGAGAAGAATACCGTCGCGATGTGCCCCAAGACCATCGCCGGAAAGAGCGTCGAATATATCGTCCTCGACGACGCCAGCGACACCACGCTCGCGGTGCAGAACGCCAAGAAGCTGATTTCGGAAAGCGCAGTCGATGCGATCATCGGATCGACCACCACCCCCAACTCGCTGGCCATGACCGACGTCGTGGCGGAAGGTGAAACGCCGACCATCTCGCTTGCATCGTCGGTGCGCATCATCGAGCCCGTCGATGCAAAAAAGGCGTGGGTGTTCAAGACGCCGCAGACCGACGTCATGATGGCCGGTGCGATTCTGGAGCACATGGAAAAGAACAACGTGAAGACTCTTGGCTATGTAGGCTTCAACGATGCGCTGGGCGAGGCGTTTTTCACCGAGATCGACAAGGCCGCCTCCGCGCGCAAGATTCCACTGACCGGCAACGAGCGATTCGCACCCAAAGACACCAGCGTCACGGGGCAAGCACTGAAGCTCATCGCCGCCAAGCCGGACGCCATCGTCATCGGTGCATCCGGAACGCCCGCGGCGCTGCCGGCGCGCACGCTCATCGAGCAAGGTTACAAGGGCAAGCTCTATTTCAATCACGGCGTGGCCAACAACGATTTTCTACGGGTCGGCGGCAAGGACGTCGAGGGTGGATTCGTGCCCACCAGCCCGGTCATCGTCTCCGCTCAGTTGCAGGACGCCCATCCGGCCAAGAAACGAGCCCAGGAATACGTGAAAATGTACGAAGCCGCGCAAGGCGCCGGCAGCGTTTCTGCATTCGGTTCCTACACCTGGGACGCGTGTCTGGAGCTTGCCAGTGCGATTCCTCAGGCGCTCAAGACCGCGCAGCCGGGAACCAAGGAGTTCCGGCGCGCGCTACGCGAGGCGCTGGAGCAAACCAAAGGCTTGGAAGTTACCAATGGCGCGGTCACTATGAGCAAGACCGATCATCTCGGGCTCGACGCGCGCGCTCGGGTGATGGTGCAGATTCAGAACGGGAAATGGGTGCTGCAGAACTAGTTTCGTCCAGCTTGTAGCTGAGGCGAAGCCACCAATGATTTGCGCCGCGTGCGAAGTCATTCGCACGCGGCGCAATGGTTACAAGTTACAACCGTCAGCCCGCGGGCGGTAGATATCCCGGGGGCGCCATGCGCGCCGGCGGGCCGCGATATCCGGCGCGCACTGGAACCTGGTTACCCTTGGCGTACATGCATTGCACGTACGCTTGATCATAGCGCCGCTGCACTTGGTAATACGACACGCCCGCAGCGTTGCTGCCTGCCGCGCTACCGAAGAGCAAACCGGTTCCCGCGCCGATCGCCGCACCCGGGCCCGCGCGACCGGTCACCGATCCGATAGCCGCGCCGGCAGCGGCGCCGATCACGGTGCCGGCCACCGCGTTGGCTGTCGCGGCGTCCGCAGCCGCCTGCCCGGCGTTGCCCGTCATCTGCTGCGCGTACTGGTTGCAGGCGAAACCGTCGGCCTGGAACTCATCGAAGCTCTTGTTCGTGCCCGGCAGGACCATGACGCTGGGACCGGTCGGCACGGTGACGCAGGCGCTGAGTAGCACGCTGCCGCAGAGCACTCCGGCGAGCGCAAGACGTGATGTCGAAGTTCTCATTTGGCTCCCATTTGCCTGTATCCGTTTCAGTTTTCGTCTTAGCTATCGGGTTCTCGGGCGCGGTCCGGCATCGGGTACCACCTTCAGCCAGCCTTTGGGACAACTTTGGAGCTGCGGGTAGTAGCCCGCGGGATCCGGGCAATAATATGAATACTGACCCTCGCCGACTGGAGCGGGGCTGTTCATGTCGCGCTGGATATAAGTGCTCGGCGCCGGATCCCCATAGACCGGCTCATCCGAGTAGTAGTAAGGGTAGCCGGAGTAGTACGGGTAGCTCGCGTAGTACGGATAACCATAGTACCCATAGTACGGATAGCCCCAGCCCGGGCCCCAATAAAACCCCGGGAAGCCGATACCTATGTTGAAGTGGGATCCACCGTGCCAGCCGCCGTGACCGCCGCCACCGTGCCAATCTCCGTGCCCGCCACCGCCGTGCCAACCGCCACCGCCGTGCCAACCGCCGCCGCTATGTCCGCCGCCGCCGTTGTGTTGAGCGAGCGCCGTTCCGCTTCCAAGGGCGAGTCCAAGCGCTGCCACCGTTGCCAAGAAAATGCGTTTCATGATCACCTCCGCGATAACATCCTTTTAGACTTAACGCACAAGGCGAAGTTCGGCTGACAGTTTTGCACCATGCGGTGCGGATCGCGTCAGATGTAACGAACTGTTACTGAATAATAACATTCGAGCCTTGAAGGGGATGACTACGGCGCCATCACTGCCTTGGATGCGCGCTTGAGAGGGAGGAGCTTGGCCACCGATTGCTACAATGGCCGCGTTGGACCATTTTCCGTCTCCTTTTTCTTTCCGATGTCGGCCGTGTTGCCACCCGTTGCACCGGAGACCCGTGCCGACGTCGCCGTCGAACGCGGCATCATGGTTCCGATGCGCGACGGAGTCCGTCTGGCGACCGACGTCTACCGTCCCGCCCTCGCCGGTGTCGCCGCCGCCGGCCGGTTCCCGGTTATTCTGGAAAGAACGCCATACGGCAAAACGCTCGCATCGCGATCCGAGATCGATCATGGCGAATCCGCGCCGCGCCCGCGCGCCGAGATCGCGAGCTGGTTCGTGCGTGCCGGCTACATTGTCGTCTACCAGGATTGCCGCGGCCGGCACGCGTCGGAAGGCGAGTTCGTCAAATATCTTTCCGAAGGTTACGACGGCTTCGACACATTGGCGTGGATCGCCGCGCAACCGTGGTGCGATGGCAACGTGGCGACAATGGGACTTTCCTACGCCGCGCACGCGCAGGTCGCGCTGGCGTGTCTCGACCCGCCGGCGCTGGCGGCGATGGTCATCGACTCGGGCGGATTTTCCAACGCTTACCAAGGCGGCATCCGCCAGGGCGGCGCATTTGAATTGAAGCAGGCGACCTGGGCATACAACCAGGCAAAGGAAAGCCGCTATGCGCAGGCGCACCCGGAAGCGCGCGACGCGCTCGAGCACGAAGACTTGCGGCTATGGTTCGGCGACATGCCATGGTCGCGCGGACATTCGCCGGTTCGCTCCGTGCCCGAATACGAGCGCTACCTGATCGAGCAATGGCAGCACGGGAATTTCGACAGCTACTGGAAGCAGCTCGGCATCTACGCCGCCGGATATTACGACGGCTTCGCCGATGTACCGCAGGTGCACATGTCCAGCTGGTACGACGCTTATGTTCGTACCGCGACCGAAAACTATGTCGCGCTCAAGCGCAAGAAGCGCGGGCCGGTGCGACTGATCATGGGGCCGTGGCTGCACGGCGATCGCAATGCCACTTCTGCCGGCGACGTGGATTTTGGCGCGGCGTCGGCATTCGATGGCAACGTCGCGCCCAACTGGCGGACATTCCGCCAGCGCTGGTTCGATCACTGGCTACGAGGCGTCGCCAACGGCGTCGAGGCCGAGCCCGCGGTGCGGCTGTTTATGATGGGAGGCGGCTCCGGACGGCGCAACGCCGAAGGGCGTCTCGATCACGGCGGCCGCTGGATCGCCGCCGACGATTGGCCGCTGCCCGACACCCGCTTTGTCGGCTATCACCTCCACGCGGACGGCCGGCTGGACCCGGCGGCGCCGTCCGCCGACGCGCCGGCGCTCGACTACGATTTCGATCCTGCGGATCCGGTGCCGACCATCGGCGGCAGCTTGACGTCGGGTCAGCCGGTTTTCGAGGGTGGTGCGTTCGACCAGCGCGAGGACGCGCGCTTTTTTGGCGCGCGATTCCCCGGCAGAGCGCTCGCCGAGCGCGACGACGTGCTGGTGTTCGAGACCGGGCCGCTCGCCGAAGACACGGTTGTGATCGGAGCTATCGTGGTGCACCTGCACGTGAGCTCGACTGCTGCCGACACCGACTTCACGGCCAAGCTGATCGACGGGCATCCGCCCAGCGCAGACTATCCGCAGGGCTTTGCCATGAATCTGACCGACGGCATTCTTCGCTGCCGTTATCACAAATCCTGGGAGCAGCCGGAGCTCATGAGCGCGGGCGAGATTTGCGAGATCGTCATCGAGCCATTCGCGACCTGCAACCTGTTCAAGGCCGGGCACCGCATCCGGGTCGACATATCCTCGTCGAACTTTCCGCGTTTCGATGTGAACCCGAACAGCGGCGAGGCGGAAGGTTTCGCGGCGTACAAACGCATTGCCAAGAATCGGCTGTATGTCGATGCCGCGCACCCATCTTACGTGGTGCTGCCACTGGTTTCGCTGTCCGCGCTGAGGCCGCTTAATCCCTAAAGCGTCCTCGTCACGCCGCAGCCATGAGAAAAAGCCGATGACGATTTCGTGTCGAACGCTCTGGCGATTGACGCTGTTGATCGGCGCGGCGGCGATAGCGGCCACCGCGGGGCCGCCCGCGCTCGCCGCCGACCTCGTGATCGGTCGCGCGGCCGAGCAATCATCGGTCGATCCCTTGTTCTCGCGCACCGGCAACAACGAGAGCACGTCCGAGGACATCTTCGATCGGCTGGTCGAAAATGACGCCAATAACCAGCTTCATCCGGCGCTTGCGATCTCGTGGAAGGCGGTCAACCCGACAACCTGGGAAATCAAGCTTCGCGAGGGGGTGAAATTCCATGACGGGGGAGACTTCAGCGCCGAGGACGTGGTTTTCTCGCTCGAGCGCTCCAGGAACGTTCCCAACAGCCCGGCGTCATTCGCCGGCGCGACGGCAGGCATCGTCGAAATCACCGCGCCGGCCAAGCTCACCGTGCAGATCAGGACCGCGCGACCGCTACCGCAGCTGATCGAGCAGATCAGCTTCGTATTCATCCTGTCAAAAAAGGCGGCGGCGGGGCTCTCGACTGCCGACTTCAATGCGGGCAAGGGGCTCATCGGGACCGGCCCCTACCAATTCGTGGAGTGGAAGCCGGGCCAGTCGATCACCTTGAAGAAGAACGCCGGCTACTGGGGCAAGAAAGCGGATTTCGAAAACGTAACGCTTAAGTTCATCCCCAAGGATGCGGGGCGCGTGGCCGCGCTCCTCGCGGGCGACGTGGATCTCATCGATCAGGTTCCGCCAACAAACGCGGCGCAGTTGAAGGCGGACCCGAAAATTCAGCTTTTTTCGATCGGCTCGACCCGTCTCATTTACCTGGCGCTCGA
>DATNNK010000247.1:0-10394 GCA_035601875.1 Casimicrobiaceae bacterium
CGCCTCACGCCACCTGAGCCATAGAGACCCGTGGCGATAAATGCTGGGAAGCGGCGCCACTAGACCGCGGCGCCACCGTCATTCGGAGGTGCAAGTGTAATGCACGGCAGCCGGCCAGCCTTGTCTTATGCGCTGGTGCACCAGATGCGGGTGCCTTCCGCGACGTTGACGCTAGACGGCGCTTTGGGCATGATCGGTAGCCTCACGCGGCTGTCACAAACGGCTTACGTGACCTCTGCACCGTCGCCCTGTGCTCGCCTTCATCCTCCGTCGCATCCTGCAATCGGTCGCGGTCTTGGCCGCAGTGGCCTTTATTGCATTCGCCTTGTTCACCTACACTGGCGATCCGGTCACGTTCATGGTCGGCCAGGACGCAACCCAGGAAGACCGGGCACGGCTGCGCTCGGATCTCGGCCTCGACCAGCCGTTCTATATTCAGTTCGGGCGCTTCGTCGGTCGAGCGGTTCAGGGTGAGTTCGGCCTTTCGCTCCGCCAAGGCCGTCCGGTGTCGACGTTGCTCAAGGAAAGGCTCCCCGCAACGCTCGAGCTTGCCGTCACCGCAGCGCTGCTTGCACTCGTGCTCGGTGTTCCGGCCGGCGTCTATACCGCGCTCAGGCGAAACTCGTGGCTCTCACACATCCTCCTTGCCGTCTCGCTCATCGGGATATCGCTGCCGACATTCCTGATCGGCATTCTGCTGATTCTCGTGTTCGCGGTGATTCTTGGATGGCTGCCGTCCTTCGGGCGCGGCGACACCGTTGCCCTGGGTTGGTGGACCACCGGCTTCCTGACCAAGGGCGGCTTGAAAGCGCTGATCCTACCCTCGATCACGCTGATGCTTTTTCAGATGACGCTGATCATGCGGCTGGTGCGCGCGGAAATGCTGGAAGTGCTGCGCACCGATTACATCAAGTTCGCCCGTGCTCGCGGCCTGACCGATAGGGCGATTAATTTTGGTCACGCGCTCAAGAACACGCTGGTGCCGGTGATCACGATTACCGGCCTGCAGCTCGGCGCCATCATTGCCTTCGCGCTGATCACCGAGACCGTGTTCCAATGGCCGGGCATGGGTTTGCTCTTCATCCAGGCAGTCGGATTCGCGGACGTCCCGGTGATGGCTTCGTACCTTTGCTTCATTGGCTTGGTTTTTGTGCTGATCAATCTGGTTGTCGATCTGCTGTACTATGCCGTCGATCCGCGCCTGCGCATCGAGCGGCTGGCAGCAGCGAATTGAATCGATGACTGATTTCATCAGTGAGTTCATGAACCCCGTCGAGCACATTCGAGCCGACCACGCCGAGCTGACCGCATTGCGCCGTGATCTGCACGCGCATCCGGAGCTGGGCTTCGAGGAGCACCGGACCGCGGAAATCGTGGTGCGCGAGCTCACCGCATTGGGGATCGAGCATCACTCCGGAATCGGCAAGACCGGCATCGTCGGCGTGATCCGCGGCGAGCGTCAGGCCAGCGGCCGGGCGGTCGGATTGCGCGCCGATATGGATGCGCTGCCGATGCACGAGGAAAATGGATTCGCCCACGTGTCGCGTTTCAAGGGCCGGATGCACGCCTGCGGCCACGACGGTCACACCACCATGCTGCTCGGCGCGGCGCGCTACCTGTCCCGCACGCGCCACTTCGACGGCACCGTCTATCTCATCTTTCAGCCGGGAGAAGAAGGTTTCGGCGGTGGCCAGGCGATGATCGACGACGGCCTCTTCGAGCGCTTTCCCGCCGACGAGATCTACGCGCTGCATAACTGGCCGTCGCTGCCGCCGGGAAAAATCGGCGTCCGGCCCGGGCCGGCGATGGCGGCGGCGGACAGAATCGAAATTCACATCGAGGGCCGCGGCGGGCACGGCGCGCATCCGTATCTGACCATCGATCCGGTGCTGGTCGCGGGCCACATCATCACCGCGGCGCAGTCGATCGTTTCCCGCAACGTGAGTCCTATCGACACCGCGGTGGTCAGTCTGTGCGCGATGCACGCCGGCAATATGGCGGCCATGAGCGTGATCCCGCGCGAGGCGCGCCTCGTCGGCACTGTCCGCACCTTCCGGCCGACGACGCAGGCGGCGATCGAAAAGCGATTGACCGAGCTCGTGCATTCCATTGCCGCGGCCTTCGGCGCCACCGCCACGCTCAAGTACGACCGCGTTTACCCGGCGACCATCAACAGCGAGCGCGAGGCCGTCTTTGCGGCGGACGTCGCCGACACCTTGGTCGGTGCCGAGAATGTGGTGCGAGACCTGGAACCGTCGATGGGATCGGAGGATTTTTCCTTCATGCTCGAGCAGCGGCCTGGCGCCTACGCGCGGCTGGGGCAGGGCGGCGCGGAAGGCGGTTGTTTTCTGCACAATGCGAGTTATGACTTCAACGACGAAGTGATTCCGCTTGGCGCGGGCTATCTGGCGGCGCTGGCGGAGGCGGCGATGCCGATTTCCCGATGAATGCGGTCCCGCATTTTTCGCAGAGCTATGCCGAGGCGCGCGACAAATTTGTCGCCGCGGCAGGGATGCGCGGTGCGAAGCTCATGCATCACGTGCATCCCACCGAACGAGGCGCCGCGCGCGAAGAGCTGTCGATGGATTTTGCGCTGCTCGGCAGCGCCGACGCCGCCGGGCTGCTGCTTCTGATCTCGGGGACTCACGGGGTGGAGGGCTTTTGCGGATCGGGATGCCAGGTGGCGCTCTTGCACGACCCGACGTTCATTGCCGAGGTCGAGCGATCGGGCATCGCGGTGCTCATGTTGCATGCGCTGAATCCCTACGGTTTCTCGCATCTGCGACGCGTCAACGAGGACAACGCCGACCTGAATCGCAACTTCGTCGACTTTGGATCGCCGTTGCCGGTCAACCGCGCTTACGCCGAGATTCATTCCATGCTCCTGCCTGCGACGTGGCCGGCACCGGGCGAGAGCGAGACCAGGCTGAACGCATGGATCGCGCAGCACGGCCGCGACGCCTACCAGGCAGCCGTGAGCGGCGGCCAGTATCAATATCCCGATGGCTTGTTCTACGGTGGCAGCAAGCCCGCCTGGAGCAACGGGGTCCTGCGAGGAGTGCTCCATCAGTACGTATCCCAGCGCGCGCTGCTGGGATGGATCGATATCCACACTGGGCTTGGACCTCGAGGCCACGGGGAAAAGATCTACGCCGGAATGGACTATGCCGCAGACGTCGCGCGCACCAAGGCTTGGTGGGGCGACGACGTCACGTCGTTCCTGGACGGGACATCGAGCTCCGCGCCGCTCACCGGCATCAACGGCACCGCAGCGCACGACGAATGTCCCAACGCGGTATTTGCGGGTATCGCGCTCGAGTATGGTACTTATCCCATCGAGCAGATACTGGAAGCATTCCGGGCCGAGCACTGGGTCCACAATCATCCGAAGGCGCCCAAGGCGCAGCGCCAGGAGATCAAGCGTAATCTGCGCGACATGTTCTACATCGATGCCGACGATTGGAAGCAGATGGTTTACACGCAGGCGGTGGAAGGCTGCATGCGGGCCATCGATCATCTCGGCGAGACGCGGATCTACGCGTAGCCAGCCAAACGCAATCCCAAGGAGTGCAAGCATGAGCACCATTCAACAGCTGCTGGCGCGAGCGTCGATGATCCTTGTCGCGGCCACGTTGACCGCATTCAGCGCATCGGCGGCGACTTTCCGGTTTGCCGATCAGGGCGACGCCCTTTCGATGGATCCCCATTCACTCAACGAGTCGCTGCAGCTCACGATCACCGCCAACGTCTTCGAGCCGCTGGTCGGCCGCGGCAAGAAGCTGGAGCTCGTTCCTCTGTTGGCGACGTCATGGAAGCAGACGGCGCCGACGGTGTGGCGCTTCACCTTGCGTCAGAACGTCAAGTTCCACGACGGCACGCCGTTCAATGCCGACGACGTCATATTCTCGTACGAGCGCTCCAAGGCCGACGGGTCCGACATGAAGACCAAGATCGGGACGGTCAAGGAGATCAGGAAGATCGATGACTATACGGTCGACTTCGTCACCAACGAACCGTTTCCCATCCTGCCCGACACGATCAACACCTGGTTCATCATGAGCAAGGTGTGGTGCGAGAAGAACAACTCCACGACGCCCGTGGACGTGCGCAAGGGCAAGGAGAACGCGGCGACGCTGCGCGCCAACGGAACCGGCCCCTTCATTCTGAAATCCCGGGAGCCGGGCGTGCGCATAGTGTTTGCGTCGTTTCCCGGTTACTGGGACAAGGTCGAGAGCAATGTCACCGAGGCCACATTCACGCCGATCAAGAACGACGCGACGCGGGTCGCCGCGCTCGTCTCGGGCGACATCGACATGATGGAGCCGGTGCCGCTGCAGGACATCGAGAAACTGAAGGCCGCTCCGAATCTCAAAGTGCTGCAAGGCCCGGAGTTGCGCACGATTTTTCTCGGCATGGACCAATCGCGCGACGAGCTCCTGTTCTCGAATGTGAAGGGCAAGAATCCGTTCAAGGACAAGCGCGTGCGCCAGGCGTTCTATCAGGCGATCGATATCGAGGCGATCAAGAGCCGCATCATGCGCGGCGCGGCGACGCCGACCAATCTGATGATCGCGCCGGGAATCAAGGGGTTCGTCCCGGAGATGAACAAACGGCTGCCGCACGACGCGGCTGCCGCGAAAAAGCTGCTTGCCGACGGCGGCTACCCCGACGGCTTCGAGGTCGGGATGAATTGCCCCAACGACCGTTACGTCAACGACTCGGCCATTTGTCAGGCGATTACGGCGATGCTGGCGCAAATCGGTATCAAGGTGAACCTGATGGCGGAGACCAAGGTCACCTATTTCCCGAAGATCCTGTCGCGCAACACTTCGTTCTACATGCTGGGATGGACGCCGGACTCGTATGATGCCCAGAACGCGCTCTTCGCCCTGATCATGACTCCCTCCCCGGCGGGGCAGGGGCTTTTCAACCTGGGGACCTATTCCAACAAGCGGGTCGACGAGTTGAGCGCCCAGATTGCCAGCGAGCTCGATCAGACCAAGCGCAATGCGATGATCGCCGAGGCATTCAAGATCCACAGCGACGACATCGGCCACATTCCGCTTCATCAGCAGGCATTGGCCTGGGCGATGAAAAAGAATGTCGAGCTGGTGCAGCTTGCCGACAACTTCAACCTGCTCAAGTGGGTCGTCATCAAGTGACGCATCCGTCCAAGAGCAAGACGCGAAGCGTCGTGGCGATTGGCAACGGATGACGGCAGAGGCATGACACCCACCACCGCACCCGCGCATCGCCTTGCTCGCTGGTGGGGTAGCGATCTGGCGTACAACTTCCGCCACGCTCCGGTCGCCGTCGTGTCGGCGGTGGTGCTCGTCATCTGTTTTGGAGCGGCGTTCTTCGCGCCGTGGGTGGCGCCGCACAATCCATTCGACCTGGCGACGCTGAACCTGATGGACGCGCTGACGCCTCCGCACGGCGTCGCCGGCGCGCGGCCGGAATATCTGCTCGGTACCGACGATCAGGGACGCGATCTCCTGTCGGCCATCATGTTCGGAGCGCGAATATCGTTGCTCGTCGGTCTCGCCTCGGTGATATTCGCCATGTTGCTGGGGGTGACCCTGGGCCTCATCGCCGGGTATGTCGGCGGCAAGCTCGACGCCATCATCATGCGCATCGCCGACGTTCAGCTCTCCTTTCCGGCCATCCTGATCGCCCTGCTGATCGACGGCGTGGCCCGCGCGGTGCTGCCTCGCGATGCGCACGGCCCGGTGGCGTTGTTCGTGTTGATCTTTGCTATCGGCATTTCCAACTGGGTGCAATACGCGCGGACCGTTCGCGGCTCGACCATGGTGGAGAAGAACAAGGATTACGTTCACGCGGCGCGCGTGATCGGCATCCGACCGCTGGGCATCATGCGGCGCCACCTGCTGCCGAATGTAATGGGGCCGGTGCTGGTGCTCGCGACGATCAATATCGCGACCGCGATCATCACCGAAGCGACGCTCTCGTTTCTCGGCATCGGCGTGCCGCCGACGCAGCCTTCGCTCGGAACGCTGATTCGCGTCGGCAACGATTTTCTTTTTTCCGGCGAGTGGTGGATCACGGTCTTCCCGGGCGCGGCTCTAGTCATCATGGTGCTGGCGATCAATCTGCTGGGTGACTGGCTGCGCGACGCGCTCAATCCGAGGCTGCAATAGTCGCCGGGGCGGGACATTGCGGGCCGCAAGATCGACGCCGCGCGCAAATGACGCGACGTCGCGCTCGCTTGTTCCATCCGACGACGGCGTGAAGTCCGCGGATCCGCTGCTGGTCGTCGAGCATCTCCGCGTGGAATTTCCCACGCGCCGCGGGACGCTGACCGCGGTCGACGACGTCTCGCTGTCGATCGCAGCGGGTGAGGTGCTCGGCGTGGTGGGCGAATCCGGCGCCGGGAAGTCGCTCACCGGCGCGGCGATCATCGGCCTGATCGATCCTCCCGGGCGCATCGCCGGCGGAGAGATTCGTCTTGCCGGGCGCCGCATCGACAACCTGCCGCAGGAAGCGTTGCGGCGCATTCGCGGGCGCGAAATCGGCGCGGTGTTTCAGGACCCGCTGACGTCGCTCAATCCGCTTTACACCGTCGGCCGGCAGCTTGTCGAAACCATCACCACGCACCTCGACCTGGGACAGAAGGCCGCGCGGGACCGCGCGTTGAGCCTGTTGAACGAAGTCGGCATCTCGGCGCCCGAGCGGCGCATCGACCATTATCCGCATCAGTTCTCCGGCGGCATGCGACAGCGCGTCGTGATCGCCCTCGCACTGGCGGCGAAGCCCAAGCTGATCATCGCCGACGAGCCGACGACCGCGCTCGACGTTTCCATCCAGGCGCAGATCATCGCGCTGCTCAAGCGCTTGTGTCGCGATCACGATACCGCGGTGATGCTGATAACCCACGACATGGGCGTGATCGCCGAGACCGCAGACCGTGTCGCGGTCATGTACGCGGGGCGCGTGGCCGAAATCGGCCCGGTCGCGGACGTGATTCATCGGCCACAGCATCCTTATACCGCCGGCTTGATGGGATCGATTCCGTCGATCGTCGCCGAGCGCGAAGAGCTCGCGCAGATCGACGGGACGATGCCGCGCCTGACGGCGATACCGAGCGGGTGCGCGTTCAATCCGCGCTGCCCGCAGGTATTCGACCGCTGCCGCCGCGAGCGCCCCGACCTGTTGCCGGCCGGCAGCACGCTTGCCGCGTGCTGGCTGCACGCGTGCGACGTGGTCCCTGTCCCATGAGCGACAGCACAGGATCGCTCGAGCGTGCAGCCAGCCTTCCCCTCGTCGAGCTGATCGACGTCGCACGCTATTTCGATGTCTCCGCGCCGTGGCTCAACCGCGTCATCGAGCGCAAGCCGCGGCAGATTCTGCGCGCCGTCGACGGCGTGAGCTTCGCCATTGAAAGAGGCGAGACGCTGGGCCTGGTGGGCGAATCCGGCTGCGGCAAGTCGACCGTGGCGCGGCTCATCGTCGGCCTGTACCGCCCCACGCGCGGCGAAATCCGCTACGCCGGCCGCCTGGTCGACTTCGCCGATCCGGAGCTCGCGCTGCGGCGGACCATGCAGATGATCTTTCAGGATCCCTACGCGAGCCTCAATCCGCGCTGGAGGGTCAAGGACATCGTCGCCGAGCCGATCCGCGCTCACGGACTCGCCCAGACGCCGGCGGTATTGGCGGCCAAGGTCGTCGCGCTCCTGGAGCAGGTCGGCCTTGCCGGCGCCGATGGGGCGAAATATCCGCACCAGTTTTCGGGCGGTCAGCGACAGCGCATCTCCATCGCGCGCGCGCTGGCGACCGATCCGGCTTTTCTGATCTGCGACGAGCCGACGTCCGCGCTCGACGTCTCGGTCCAGGCCCAGGTGCTGAACCTGATGCGCCGTCTGCAGCACGAGCTGGGGCTGACCTATCTCTTCATCTCGCACAACCTCGCCGTGGTTCACCACATCGCCGATCGCGTCGGCGTCATGTATCTCGGCCGCGTCGTCGAGTTCGCGCGGACACGGCAATTGTTCACCTCGCCACAGCATCCGTACACGCGCATGCTGCTGGCCGCGGTACCCGATCTGGCGATGACCGGCGTGCCGCGCACCGCGGTCAGCGGTGAAGTGCCGAATCCACTCGATCCTCCTACGGGGTGCGCCTTCCATCCTCGTTGTCCCTACGCCAACCAACGCTGTCGGCGCGAAACACCGCTGCTGAAGACGGTCCCGCTGGCAGAACCGGGCACCGGCCAGGTCGCGTGTCACGCGGTCGAGGAAGGTCGCCTCGCGCCGGTCGCGTTGGCGCTGCCCTGAACGGCTTGGCACCTTCGTGAATCGGTTATAATTCGTTTCTTTTGAACGGCATCGCCGGCCTTCGGCGGTTGCCCCAGAAAATCCGGGTCGTCTCCAGCGAATCGCCTCTTCGAGGCGCGTCGCGTTTGTCCAGAAGAATTCGAATTGCGCCTTACTCAGATCAAGCTGGCCGGCTTCAAGTCATTCGTCGATCCGACGATAATCGCCACCCCCGGTCAACTCGTCGGCATCGTCGGTCCCAACGGTTGCGGCAAGTCAAACGTCATCGACGCGGTGCGCTGGGTCCTCGGCGAATCGAGGGCCTCGGCGTTGCGGGGCGAGTCGATGCAGGACGTGATCTTCAACGGAGCAGGGGACCGGGCGCCGGTGGGTCGCGCCTCGGTAGAGCTGTTCTTCGACAATAGCGAGGGCAGGATAGGCGGCCAGTGGGGCCAGTACGCCGAGCTTTCGATCAAGCGGGTCCTCTCCCGCGATGGCGATTCGACGTACTACATCAACAACATTCCGGTACGTCGGCGCGACATTCACGATGTCTTCCTCGGCACGGGCCTGGGCCCGCGCGCCTACGCCATCATCGAGCAGGGCATGATCTCGCGGGTGATCGAGGCCAAGCCGGAAGAGCTGCGAATATTTCTGGAGGAGGCCGCCGGCGTTTCCAAATACAAGGAGCGGCGCAAGGAAACGGAGGGGCGCCTAAGCGACGCGCGCGAAAATCTGGCACGCGTGGAAGACATCCGCACCGAGCTCGCCGCGCAGCTCGCGAAACTCGATGCTCAGGCCAAGGTTGCCACCGAATATCGCGACCTGGAGGCGAGACTCAAGCAATCGCAGCACATGATGTGGTTCGCCAAGCAGCAGGACGCGGTGCGCTTGCGCGAAAAGCACGCCACTGACATCGCCAATCTCAGCGGCGGGTTCGAAGCGCTCCAGGCCGAGCTTCGCGCCGCGGAGGCGCGTCTGGAGGCTCTTCGTGCCGACCACTATCGTGCCGGCGACGAGATGCACGCCAAGCAGGGCGCGTTCTACGCCGCGAACGCGGAGGTAACGCGCCTCGAGCAGCAACTGCAGTTCGCGCGCGAGAACGAAGGCAGGCTCGCGCAGCAGGTCGAGCAGATCACCGCTCAGGTGGCCGCGTTTACGCTCCAGCTGGACGAGATCGCGCAGGATTCCCGGTCGGCGGACCGCGATCTCGAGGCGGCAATCGCCACGCGCGACGCGACCGGCGAAGAGGAACGCGCCGCTGCTGCTGCGCCGCCGGCGCTCGAGCAGTCGGTCGCCGAAGCATCGCGGCTGATGGTCGAGATTCAGCAGCGCATGAACGAAATCGAGCAGACGATTCGCGTCGGAGACACGCGCCGGGAGAATGCCGCCAAGGTGCTCGCGGCGCTTGGCGCACGGCGCGAACGGCTGGATGCCGAAACGCGCGAGCTTGCGCTGCCGGTGAGCGACCCGATCGCTGCCGTCGCCGAACAGCTCGAGCAGGAAAATGCCGATCTGGCCGGACGGGAGACGGCGCTAGCCGAGCTGAACGCGGTCGTCCAGTCGCTTCAGGAGCGGCATCGTGCTGCCGGCGACACCTGGCAGCAGGTCAGCAGCGCGCTGACCGATCGCGAGGCTCGTTCGACGGCGCTCGCCGAATTGCAGGCCAAGATCGACAGCGGCAAGGATTCCGCCGCATGGCTGGCAGGCAAGGGGCTGCAAAAAGCTCCCCGGCTGTGGCAACAGCTCGATATCGAGCGCGGATGGGAAGATGCGCTGGAGGCCGTGCTGCGCGAGCGCTTGAACGCCCTCGAGTTGCCCTCGCTGGACGCCGCACTGACCTGGATCCATCCGGGTGTGGCACTTCCCGGTCGTGTCGCGGCGTACGCGCCGGCGACCGAGAACGTGCCATCGAAGCCGCCTTTCGACGCCTTGCTGGCGAAGGTCAAGACCTCGCGAAGCGAACTGTCGCGGGTGTTGATCGACTGGCTCGACGATGTCCGCTGCCGCGACGATCTCGAAAGCGCCTTGCGTGACCGCGCGGCGCTGGGACCCGGAGAGAGCTTCGTCACCCTGGCCGGACACATTATCAGCGCCGACGCGGTTAGTTTTTTTGCGCCGGAC
>DATNNK010000248.1:0-2407 GCA_035601875.1 Casimicrobiaceae bacterium
CTTGCAGTAGTAGCGCGCGACGGCTTCGGTAAGCGCGCTCTCTCCCAGCAGTCGGGCGGTCTCGGCGGTGCGAACCTTGTCGAGAAAATCGGTGTAGCGCTCGGCATACGCGCCATCCTGGTAATCGGTGAGAAAGCTCGCGCGACGGGCGATCATTTCATCGAGCGACGTCGACAGGCGCTGCGATTCGGGCTTCTGCCGCGGAATCGCCGCGGCCAGCACCCGCTCCGGCTCGGCGGCAGCGAGGCGTCCCCACTTGAAGCTCTCCTTGTTCGATTCGATCGCCGCGCCGTTCAATTCGATTGCCCGCAGGATCGCTCCCTCGGACAGCGGAATCAATCCACGCTGATAGGCGAAGCCGACCATGAAGAGATTGGTGGCGATGGAGTCGCCCATCAGTCCGGTGGCGAGCTTGGTTGCGTCGAGAAACTCCGCGTCGCCGGGGGCGACCGCATCCTTGATCTCGTGCTCCATCGAGCCCAGCGGAAACTTGAGATCCGCGTTGCGGGTGAAGTCGGCGGGCATCACCAGCGCGGTGTTGACCAGCGCCTTGGTCACGCCCTTCTGCATTTTGGCCACGGCCTCGTAACCGACCCCGGTGAGAATATCGCATGCCAGCACCAGCTTCGCTTCGCCCGCGGCAATACGCGTCGCGTAGAGCTGCTCCGGCGTATCGGAGATGCGCACGTGCGACACGACCGCTCCGTTTTTCTGCGCCAGCCCGGTCATGTCGAGCACGCTGCAGCCCTTGCCTTCGAGATGGGCGGCCATGCCCAGCAGCGCGCCGATGGTAACCACGCCGGTACCGCCGATGCCGGTCACTAGGATGCCGTAGGGCGCCGCGGTCGACGCGAGCGTTGGCTCCGGCAGTGCAGGAAATTCTCCGGATGCCACCTTTTGCGGCTTGCGCAAATTGCCGCCGACCACCGTCACGAAGCTCGGGCAGAAACCGTTGACGCAGGAAAAATCCTTGTTGCACGAGCTCTGATCGATGGTGCGCTTGCGCCCGAATTCGGTTTCCACCGGTGCGACGGAAACGCAATTCGACTTCACGCCGCAGTCGCCGCAGCCTTCGCACACCAACTCGTTGATGACCACCCGCTTGGCGGGATCGGGATACTTGCCGCGCTTGCGCCGGCGGCGCTTTTCCGCGGCGCAGGTTTGATCGTAGAGCAGAACCGTGACGCCCGGCGTATCGCGCAAAGTTCGCTGCACGCGGTCGAGATCGTCGCGGTGGTGGATCTCGATGCCGGAAGCGAAATAGCCGGACGGATATTTTTCCGGCTCGTCGGTGACGACGACGATTTTTTTCACGCCCTCGGCGGCGACCTGGCGCGCGATGTCCGACGGCGAGAGCGGTCCATCGACCGGCTGGCCGCCGGTCATCGCCACCGCGTCGTTGTAGAGGATCTTGTAGGTGATGTTGACGTTGGCGGCGACCGACGCTCGTATGGCGAGACTGCCGGAGTGGTAGTACGTTCCGTCGCCGAGGTTGGCGAAGATGTGCTTTTCGTTGGTGAACTGCGCCTGCCCGATCCATGGCACGCCTTCGCCGCCCATGTGGGTGAAGGTCGAGGTCGACCGGTCCATCCAGATCGCCATCACGTGACAACCGATGCCCGCGGTCGCGCGGCTGCCCTCCGGAACCTTGGTCGACGTGTTGTGCGGGCATCCCGAGCAGAAATATGGAATGCGCTGCAGGCTGATCTTGGGCTTGGCGAGTGCGGCTTCCTTGGCGTTGATGAACGCCACGCGGCTGCGCACCTTTTCCATGGTGCGCGGATGCAGGTCCAACCGCTCGATGCGCTGCGCGATGACGCGCGCGACCATCGCCGGCGTGAGCTCGGAGGTGGCGGGCAGCAGCCAGTCGCCGTGCGGACGCATCCACTCGCCCTTTTCGTCGAACTTGCCGACCACGCGCGGACGCACATCCGTGCGCCAGTTGTAGAGCTGCTCCTTCAACTGGTACTCGACGATCTGCCGCTTTTCCTCGACGACGAGGATCTCCTCCAGCCCTTCGGCGAAGTGGCGCACCGTCTCCGGCTCGAGCGGCCAGGGCATCGCGACCTTGAACACGCGGATGCCGATTTCGGCCGCGTCGGCCTCGGTGATGCCCAGATCGTCCAGCGCCTGGCGCACGTCGAGGTAGCTCTTGCCGCTGGTGATGATGCCCAGCCGTGGATTGGGCGAATCGATGACGATGCGATTGAGCTTGTTGACGCGGCAGTAGTGCAGGGCGGCGTAGATCTTGTAGTCCTGCATCCGCGCCTCGGTCTCGAGAAAACCGTCGGGCCAGCGGATCGAGACGCCATTGGGCGGGAATAGGAAATCGTCGGGCACGATGATCTTGATGCGGTCCGGGTCGATTGAGACCGACGCCGAGCTTTCTGCCGTGTCGGATACGCAC
>DATNNK010000249.1:0-5320 GCA_035601875.1 Casimicrobiaceae bacterium
CCCCGGCGGCGTCGTCGAGGGTATCGCCCAGCAGCGTGTAATCGCCGACCTCCGCCACCGCGTAGAGCTGCGTGTGCCCGCCCGAAACCAGCAGTGCGACGAACGGGAATGCAGGCTTCGGGTTGCCCAATAGCGGAGACAGCAAGTGAGCTTCGAGGTGATGGACTGCAAGCGTTGGCTTGCCCAATGCAAATCCAAGCGCCGTCGCCACGCTTGCGCCCACCAGCAGGGCTCCGGCGAGCCCCGGCCCTTGCGTGTAAGCGATGCCGTCGAGGTCGGCGAGAACTTTCCCCGTTTCGAGCAGCACGTTTTCCGCCAGCGGCACCACCCGGCGAATATGGTCGCGCGAGGCGAGCTCCGGTACGACACCGCCATAGGCTTGATGCATCGCCATCTGGGAATGCAACGCGTGTCCCAGCAGACCCTGCGCGCTGTCATAAAGCGCCACGCCCGTTTCGTCGCAGGAAGTCTCGATGCCTAAGACCAGCATCGGACCAGTATAGCCGCGGTACGCGCTCGACCGGTTCCGTGGCAAATCTGCGCAAGGTGCGCTCGCCGGTTGCCGCCATCGCCAGTGGATTTGGCAACTGGCGCCTTGCGCAGCTGGCACAGGGTCGCTATACTAATGAGTTATTCAAGACCATTGTTGCCCAAAGGATTCGACAAACATGCCTAGCGTTCGCGTTCGCGAGAATGAGCCCTTCGAAGTGGCCCTGCGCCGCTTCAAGCGCACCATCGAAAAAACCGGCCTCTTGACCGAGCTGCGCGCCCGCGAGTTCTACGAAAAACCGACCGCCGAGCGCAAGCGCAAGCTTGCCGCCGCGGTCAAGCGCCATTACAAGCGCCTGCGCAGCCAGCAGTTGCCGCCCAAGCTCTACTAAAGCAAGACGCGTCGAGTCGAGCTATCCAGGGGCGAAGCGATTCGCCCCTTTTGCTTTTTCGGGACCGCCCATGACGCTCAAAGCACGCATCACCGAGGACATGAAGAACGCCATGCGTGCCAAGGAAGCGACGCGCCTGTCGACGATACGCCTGCTGCTCGCGGCGATGAAACAGCGCGAGGTGGATGAGCGCATCGAGCTTGCCGACGCGGACGTAGTAGCGATCATCGACAAGATGATCAAGCAGCGCCGGGAATCCATCGTCCAGTTCGACGCAGGAAACCGGCCGGACCTCGCGGCGGTGGAACGCGCCGAAATCACGCTATTGCAGGCTTACATGCCCCAGCCGCTCTCGGAAACGGAGATCGACGCGTTGATCGCCAGCGCCGTGGCGAATGCCGCACAGGGCGGGGCCGTCGGGATGGCGGCGATGGGCAAGGTAATGGCGGCGATCCGGCCACAATTGGCCGGCCGCGCCAACATGAGCCTGGTGTCGGCCAAGGTCAAAAGCAGGCTCAACGGCTGACCAAAGCGTTGGGCCTGCCCGCGCTCCGGTGACCACTCGGGCGGATTTCTGGCAGACCCGATATCGTCGCCTATAATGTACTTCATGGGCCCCGTAGTGTGCGTCAGCTATGCCATGGTCCGGCGGGGTTAAGACCATGATTCCGAACGAATTTATCCAAACGCTGCTGAGCCGGGTCGACATCGTGGCGGTCGTCGATCGGTACGTGCCGCTCAAAAAAGCGGGTACTAACTTCGTTGCCTGTTGTCCCTTCCATAGCGAAAAGACACCGTCGTTCACCGTAAGCCCGACCAAGCAGTTCTATCACTGCTTCGGATGCGGCGCCCACGGGACGGCCATCAGCTTCCTGATGGAATTCGGCGGCAAGCCTTTTCCCGATGCGGTCGAGGAGCTTGCCCGTGATGCCGGCCTCGAAGTTCCACGCACCCACCTCCCACCGGCCGTGGGCGACCGCGACGAAGCCCTCGACCTGTCGGGTGTGCTGCTGCAGGCCGCCAAATTCTATCGTCTGCAGCTCAAGGAGTCGGAGCGGGCAATCGCATACCTTAAAGGGCGCGGCTTGAGCGGGCCGGTCGCGGCGCGTTTCGGGATCGGCTACGCGCCGGACGACTGGCAGCCCCTGACCGGCGCATTTCCCGACTATCAGAGCAAGGTGCTGGAGACTGCGGGCCTGGTGATCGCAGGAGACGCCGGCAAACGCTACGACCGGTTTCGCGACCGCATCATGTTTCCGATCCATGATGGGAGCGGTCGCGTGATCGGCTTCGGCGGGCGTGTCCTCGACAAAGGGGAGCCCAAATATCTCAACTCCCCGGAAACGCCTTTGTTTTCCAAGGGTCGCGAGCTCTACGGGATGTTCCAGGCGCGGCCTGCGATTCGCGCAGCGGGCAAGCTCGTGGTGGTCGAGGGCTATATGGACGTCGTCGCGCTCGCGCAGCACGGCGTGGAATTCGCCGTGGCGACGTTGGGCACGGCGACGACACCCACCCATGCGCAAAAGCTTTTCCGTGTCACCGATACCGTCATTTTCTGCTTCGATGGCGACGAGGCGGGCCGCCGCGCGGCATGGCGCGCGCTCGAAAACACGCTTTCGGTGCTGGCCGACGGCAAGGACGCGAGATTTTTATTCCTTCCCGACGGGGCGGACCCCGACGACTATATTCGGCAGCGGGGCAAGTCCGCGTTCGAGGCCTTACTGGATGAGGCCACGCCTTTGTCCGACTTTCTGCTGAGCGAGCTCGCCGCGCGCCACCCGCCACGCTCGGCAGAAGGACGCGCGGCGCTGGTCAATGCCGCCAAGCCGCTCCTGGCCCAGCTTACCGCACCGGTCTTCGGCGCGCTGCTCCGGCAGCGGCTGGCGGAGCTCGCCGGGTTGCCGGAACGGGAGATGACGGCGCTGCTACCAATCCAGCAGCCCATTTCCGCCACGCTGGCGCCGCGCAAAGGCACCGTCTCCCGTCCCGCTCCCTCGCTAATCCGCGGCTTGATTCAATGCGTGCTACTGCAGCCCGAGCTGGTGCGGCGGATTCCCGTGCCCAAGCCGCTGGGAGCCAACGTCGACGGCGCCGCATTGACGGCACTGGTCGCATTTTGCGAAGCGAGCGAGGCGCCGCTCACTACCGCCGGAGTCATGCAGCATTTCGCCGGCCGGCCCTACGAAGACTTATTCGTGGCAGCGCTTACCGCGGCCGAAAGTGAAGGCCTGACCGCCGAATTACTGGAAACCGAGCTTGTCGAAGCTGTTAATCGGTATTGGTTGAATGCACAAAAGCGGGGCGACAACGCCGAATCGCGCCGCGCGCCGCCGGCCGAGCTTTCCGTGGAGGAGACCGAACGTGCTCGCCAGCGCCAATTGGCCCGCGACCGCGTCGGGGGCGGAACCTGAGGGCGACTGACGCCCGTTAAGCGCATGTTATGATTTGAAGTTTTCCCGAGCCGCCCCAATCTCGGAAGAATCCAGAAACAGCGGTGCGCTCGCTAAAGAGTCGCGCCCCAACTGTAGGACGACCATGGCCAGAAAAGCCTTGAAGCCTGTGAAGAAATCGCGCCCCAAATCCAAGACGAAAGCCAGCCGCAAGGCAAAGCCTCGCTCGAAGCCGGCACGGAAGCGCCCGACACCCAAGTCACGCGCGCCGAAGCGGCCGAAGGCGAAAACCGCGATGAAGAAACCGGCGAAGAAAAAGTCAGCGCCTGCCAAGTCGGGGCGCTCGTCGAAGTCGCCGTCCAAGCGCGCGGCGAAGTCTGTCGCCAAAAAGAAGCCCTTGAAGAAGGTCTCGAAGAAACTTTCGGGAAAAACTGGAAGCCACGCGGCGGGAAAGACTTCGGCCAAGCCGATTTCGGCGTCTGCGAAGGGCATCGCGCTCAAGGCCGGCGCCATGACAACGAAAATGGCGTCGAAGGCGGCAGCGAAAGCGAATGGCAAAGGGGGCAAGGCGGCCGTCGCGGCTCCGGCTGCGGTCAAGCCGTCCCCAGGTGAAATCGCGGCGCGGCTGTCCGCCAAGCGGACCGAAAAAGCGCTCGCCGAAGGCAAGGTGCGCAGCGGCAAGAACGGCAGCGTCGAATTGCGCAAGCTCGAGTTGTCGCCCGCCGAGGCAGAAGCGCGCAAGACCCGGCTGAAGAATCTGATCGTGCTCGGCAAGGAGCGCAGCTACCTCACTTACGCCGAAATCAACGATCACCTGCCTGACGACATTCTCGACGCCGAGCAGATCGAAGGCATCATCTCCATGATCAACGACATGGGGATCCAGGTCTACGACGAGGCCCCCGATGCCGAAACGCTGCTGATGTCCGAGGCGGCACCTACCGCCGCCGCTGACGACGTGGACGAGGAAGCCGCCGAGGCCGCAGCCTCCACGCTGGACTCGGAATTCGGCCGCACTACCGACCCGGTGCGTATGTACATGCGAGAAATGGGTTCGGTCGAGCTCCTTACCCGCGAAGGCGAGATCGAAATCGCCAAGCGGATCGAGGAAGGCCTGAAGTACATGATCATGGCGATTTCGGCCTGTCCGATGACCGTCGCTCAGATTCTCGATCTTGCCGCCAAGATCGAGCGCGACGAGCTCAAGATCGACGACGTCGTCGACGGACTGATGGACTTCACCGAGACCCTCGCAACGATCGAAGAGGATGAAGAGGAAGGCGAGGAAGGCGAAGACAACAGCGGAGCGATCGCCGCGGAAAACCTCGAGCGCCTCAAGGTTGCGGGACTCGAGCGCTTCGCGGTGATTCGACGTCTCTACACGCGCATGCTGGCCATTCTGCAAAAGGAAGGCCACAAGGCGCCAAAATACCTCGAGCTGCAGAAGAAGATTTCCGCCGAGCTGATGCAGATCCGTTTCGGCGCGCGCCAGGTCGAGCGGCTTTGCGACAGCGTGCGCTGCGAGGTCGACAATATCCGTCAGACCGAGCGCAAGATTCAGGACCTGGTGGTCAACAAGGGCGGGATGCCGCGGCCCGAGTTCATCAAGAAATTCCCCGAGCATGAAACGAGCCTCCGCTGGATCGACCGCGAGATCGCCGGGCACCACCCTTATAGCGAGACGCTGACCCGCTTCCGGCAGGCGATCGTCGAGCAGCAGCACAAGCTTCTCGATCTGCAAAAGCGGGTGATGATCCCCTTGAAGGACTTGAAGGAGATCAACAAGCAGATGTCGACCGGCGAAGCCAAGGCACGCAAGGCCAAGCGCGAGATGACCGAGGCCAATCTGCGGCTGGTGATCTCGATCGCCAAGAAGTACACCAACCGCGGTCTTCAGTTCCTCGACCTGATCCAGGAAGGCAACATCGGCCTGATGAAGGCCGTGGACAAGTTCGAATACCGCCGCGGATACAAGTTCTCGACCTACGCGACGTGGTGGATCCGGCAGGCGATCACGCGCTCGATCGCCGATCAGGCACGCACGATCCG
>DATNNK010000250.1:0-2711 GCA_035601875.1 Casimicrobiaceae bacterium
GCAGCGGTGGCCGGGGCTCGAGGCAAGAGTATCTCTGCTGTCGCATTAAGTCTCCGCACGGGCGGCCTCGCACGGCGGACAAAGAGGCGCCGCACTCGAGGGTAGCTCAGGGGCGTCTCTTCGAGCACGCCGACTTTCGGGCGGCGTTGAACAGCCGCATTCAAAGCACCTTCGAGGCAACGGTACCGCTTACATCGCCCCGACTAGACTTCGGCTCCGGAATATCCAGCCCGCCCGGGAACTTGAAAAGCCGCGTTTCGTCCAAACTTATTGAAGAACTTAAAGGAACCAAACCATGTCACCAAAAACACGCGCCGGCGTCGCGATCCTGGCTGTTGCGACTCTCCTGATCGGAACGGCATTGGCTCAAGAGCCCAGCCTCAGTCAGGTTTACCAGGCGGCCGAATCAGGTAACCTCACCCAGGCGCAACGAATGATGGATGAGGTCTTGCGCACCCACCCCAACAGCGCCAAAGCGCACTTTGTCGAAGCCGAATTGTTGGCCAGGCAAGGGCGCTCGGCTGCGGCGGAAGCGGAACTCAACACCGCCGAGCGCCTCGAACCCGGACTGCCTTTTGCCAGACCGCAGGCCGTAGGAGAGCTGAGGCGGCGCGTTACATCGTCGCGCGCTCTCGACTCGCCAGGCCGCGCGATCGCGCCCGCGACGGGCAGTGGAATTTCGTGGACCACCGTGCTGTTCGGTGCCGCTATCATCGCGCTCATCTTTGTCGTCGTGCGGGCGATGCGCCGCAGCACCTCCACATATCTTCCGGCGGGTAGTGGAACCGCTTACGGTGCGCCTCCGATGACCGGTTACGGCGCGACTGCGCCCGTGCAGCCGTTCGGCAGCGGCCCGGCAGGCCCCATGGCCCCGGGCGGCGGTGGAATCGGCACAGGCATTCTTGGCGGACTCGCAACCGGCGCGGCGCTCGGCGCCGGAATGGTTGCGGGCGAGGCGCTCGCGCATCGTCTCGGCGGAGGACACAGCGGAGTCAGTGGGTCACCTGTTTCGCCCGGCGACGTCGCGCAACAGGTTCCCGACGACATGGGTGGACCCGACTTTGGCATTACCGACAGCGCTTCGTGGGACGACAATTTTGCCAGCGGCGGCGGCGGCGACGACTGGAGCTAGGCGAGCCTGGGCGCTGGCAAGGGTGTCGCGGGCGAGGGTCGCTAGGCTACGCGGTCGGGATCACACAATCTCGCCAATGCGGTGGGAAGACGCCGCTGTGTCGGCGAGCGTCAGCTAAGCAACGTCCCCAGCAGGTGGAGCAACACGCCGACGCAACCGCCGACCAGCGTGCCATTGAGGCGGATGAACTGCAGGTCCTTGCCAATCTCGAGCTCGATTTTCTCAGACACATCCCGAGCGTCCCAGCTCTTGACGACATCGGTGATGAGCAGCGAGATCTGGTGCCTGTGAGCGAGCATCAGCGTCTCCAGAGCCCCTGTCAGCCACTCGTTGAGCTTGTGCTGCATCACTTCGTCCCTTGCGAGCCCTGAGCCCAGAGCGTTTAACAGCGACGACGCAGTTTCGCGCAGCCGCGATTGATCGGACGCGGCATCGGTCAGGATTCGCTTCTTGATGTCGTTCCAGAGCGTCGCATAGTAAGGCCTGGTACGCAGGTGCTCGATGAACTGCCGCTTGATTGCCGCGCCTCGCTCGTACATTTCCGGCGATGTTTTCAGCTTTTTGATGAGCTTGCGTGTCGAAATGGTCAATTGCATGCGCAGCGGATGTCGAGGATCGGCGATGACTTCCTGAAGCAGGCGAGCGATGCCAGCGACAAAACGGTCTACGATGTACTGGTCGATAAACTCCGGTGTGTACTTTGACGCCTCGCCGAATTTCTCCAGAATCAGCGCTTGGTTGGCGGTGATCAGTCGTTCGATGCCCTGGAGTGCATCGTCGAACAGGGGCTGATGTTGCTCGCCGGCGGTGACGATTTCGAGCACTTCGCCGGCGACGGATGAAAGGTTAATCTTCTCGAGTTCGCCCAGCAAAGTGCGCGTGAGGAACCGTGCAACGTCCTCGTCCTGGATCATCGTCAGCAGGCGCGGGACCATCGCACAGATACCACCCGCCACACGATCGCTGTTGGCAGGCACGGCGAGCCAAGTCCCGCCAACCTTCGCGATGTTCACGCGCGCCAGACGCTGTATCACATTCTGCGGAGTCAGGAAATTCTCCTCGACGAAGCGGCCAAGGCTCTCGCCTATGCGATCCTTGTTGTTTGGAATGATCGCCGTGTGCGAAATCGGCAATCCAAGTGGATGCCGAAAGAGAGCAACAACGGCGAACCAATCTGCGACCGCGCCGACTACGGCTGCCTCGGCGAACGCCTTGAGCCATGCCGTCCATGAATGCGCGCCATTGTTGACCGACGTTACGGCGAGCAAAGCTACCATCGTCAGCAGCAGCGCAAAGGCGATCCTCTGCATGCGCCGCAGATTTTCTAGCTTGGCGACGTCGGCACTGCTTTTCCATCGCGTTTCCATGTCATGCCTCGTGATTTGTCCGAAAGATTCAGACGCGGGCCGTTCGATCCGATGAGAAAGGGTCGTTTAACACGTCAACTAGCTCGTCAGACATACGACGGCAGCTCGGCTCAGTACAAGCCTGCGCCGGAGTCGTCAACCAAGGTTCGCGCTCTTGGGGGCGCTTGATCCGATGCTCAGCAAATATGAGGATTTCAATATCAATCTCTCAG
>DATNNK010000251.1:0-6605 GCA_035601875.1 Casimicrobiaceae bacterium
AACGAGGCGGCGCTCTTCGCCGCACGCAAGAGCAAGCGCCTGGTCGACATGGAAGACTTCGAGATGGCCAAGGACAAGATCATGATGGGCGCCGAGCGCAAATCGATGGTCATGTCCGAAGAAGAGAAGAGGAACACTGCCTACCACGAGTCGGGACACACCGTGGTGGCCAAGCTGCTGCCCAAATCCGACCCGGTTCACAAGGTGACTATCATTCCGCGTGGGCGCGCGCTCGGCGTGACCATGCAGCTTCCCGAGGCTGACCGCTATTCCTTCGATCGCGACTACCTTCTGCAGCGCATCGCCGTGCTCTTCGGCGGCCGCATCGCCGAAGAGATCTTCATGCACCAGATGACGACCGGCGCCGGCAACGACTTCGAGCGCGCGACGCAGATGGCGCGTGACATGGTCACCCGCTACGGCATGTCGGATACCCTGGGCCCGATGGTCTACGCCGAGAACGAAGGCGAGGTCTTTCTCGGCCGCTCGATCGCGACCCAGAAAAACGTGTCCGAGGCGACCATGCAAAAGGTCGATCTCGAGATCCGGCGCATCATCGACGAGCAGTACGGGCTGGCGCGCAAGCTCATCGAAGGGAACCGCGACAAGGTCGAGATGATGGCCAAGACCTTGCTTGAGTGGGAAACGCTCGACAGCGAGCAGGTCGAGGACATCATGCAGGGACGGCCGCCGCGGCCGCCCAAGCCTTCGACCTCGCCGGCAGGCACCACCTTCGGTCCCGACGCCGGTCCCGACGCCGCGCCGTCCGCGACGCCGGCGTAACGCGCCATCCGCGTCGCGCCCCGGTCGCACGGAGAGGGCCGGAGTGAGGCGACGATAATGGCCGCGCATTCCAAGCTGCTCCTCTGCGGTCGCTATTGCCTTTCCCTCGATCGCCCGTTGGTCATGGGCGTGCTCAATATCACCCCGGACTCATTTGCGGACGGCGGCGTCTTTCTCGATCTCAATGACGCGACTGATCGCGTCCGGCAGATGCTCGACGAGGGCGCCGACATCGTCGATATCGGTGGCGAGTCGACCCGACCCGGTGCGGTGCCGACACCGGAGGCCTACGAGCTCGATCGCGTCATCCCCTTGCTGGAGAACATTCGCCTAGCCTGCGACGCGCGCGGCGTGCCGATCTCGGTCGACACCCGCAAGCCGGTGGTGATGGGCGCTGCAATCGCGGCGGGCGCCTCCATGATCAACGACATCAACGCGTTGCGTGCACCCGGCGCCATCGAGGCGCTGTCGGAGGGCAGCGCCGCGGTCTGCCTCATGCACATGCAGGGCGAGCCGGCGACGATGCAACAAAGCGCGAGCTACGACGACGTCGTTGCCGACGTGGCTGCTTTTCTCGCGGAGCGCGCCTCGGCTTGCGTGGCCGCGGGCATCGACCGCCACCGGATCGTGCTCGACCCAGGCTTTGGCTTCGGCAAGACTGTGGAACATAATCTGACTTTGTTGCGGCGGCTCTCCGAGATTGCCGCACTTGGCTATCCGCTGCTCGCGGGGCTGTCGAGAAAGTCGACCATCGGTGTGCTGACCGGCCGTAACGTCGATGACAGGATGGCGGGCAGCGTCGCTGCGGCGCTGGCGGCGGTCGCGCGCGGTGCGGGAATCGTTCGGGTGCATGATGTTCGCGAGACCGCAGACGCGCTCAAGGTCTGGCGCGCGGTGCAAGGCGAGCAACCGCGAGTGCTCTGATGGCTACAATTTGTTATTCCCTCGGGTAGCGGAAATCGAATGTCGATCCAATTCATGTACCTTCGCACCTTTGCGACTCCGCTTCGAGAACAATGAGCAAAAAATATTTCGGAACCGACGGCGTTCGCGGCCGCGTTGGCGAGCTACCGATCACGCCTGAGTTCGTGCTGCGGCTGGGATACGCCGCCGGTCGGGTGCTGGCGGCAGAATTCGCAGGGCGCCGCGGCGAGACGCCCGCGGTGCTGATAGGCAAGGACACGCGCATCTCCGGTTATCTGCTGGAGGCCGCGCTGGAGGCGGGCCTCTCCGCAGCCGGCGTCGATGTCTATCTCTCGGGCCCGCTGCCCACGCCCGCGGTCGCGTACCTGACGCGAGCGTTGCGGCTCTCGGCGGGCATCGTGATCAGCGCCTCGCACAATCCGTTCGAGGATAACGGCATCAAGTTTTTTTCGGCGGCGGGCACCAAGCTGCCCGACTCGGTCGAGCACGCAATCGAGCGCAGCATGGACGAGCCGCTCGCCTGCGTTTCGTCGGCAGAGCTCGGCAAGGCTTGGCGCGTCAACGATGCTGCGGGCCGCTACATCGAATTCTGCAAGGCGACGTTTCCCAACGAGCTTGATCTGAAGGGGCTGAAGCTGGTGGTCGATTGCGCGCATGGCGCCGGCTATCACGTCGCGCCGCCGGTGTTTCACGAGCTGGGCGCGGAGGTGATCGCCATCGGCAACGATCCCGACGGTCTCAACATCAACGCCGGCGTCGGAGCGATGCATCCCGAATACTTGCAGGCCGCGGTCATGGAGCATCGGGCGGATTTCGGTGTCGCGCTCGACGGCGACGGTGACCGGCTGGTGATGGTCGATGCCGCAGGCCGCTTGTACGACGGCGACGAGTTGCTCTACGTGATCGCGCTCGACTATTTGCGACGCGGCACGATGGCCGGCGGGGTCGTCGGCACCCACATGAGCAATCTCGGGTTCGAGCAGGCATTGTCGCGAAGCAAGATTGCGTTCGCGCGCGCGCCGGTCGGCGATCGTTACGTGCTGGAAACGATGCAGCAGAAAGGCTGGCTGCTCGGCGGCGAAAACTCGGGACACATCATCTGTCTCGACAAGCATACGACCGGCGACGCCATCGTCGCCGCGCTCGCCGTGCTGCGCGCATTGCGCGAGCAGAAGACGACGCTGGCGGCGGCCACGGCCGACGCGGCGTTGTTTCCCCAACGCTTGATCAACGTGCCGATTCGCAACGGCTTCGACTGGCGCGCGAGCGACGCGATCCGCAGGGCGGAGCAGGACGCGATCGTCATGCTCGACGGATCCGGCCGCGTTCTGCTGCGTCCGTCCGGGACCGAGCCCGTCCTGCGGGTCATGGTCGAGGCGCGCGAGGCGCACGTCGCGGAGCGCTGCGCACGAGGCATTGCTGAAGTCGTTGCAAAAGCCGCGGCGTAAATCGAATTGATCGTCGTTCCCGCCCCCGATTCCAGCATTCGAGGGCAGGCTTCAGCGGGAACCCAGCGTCTTTGATCCAAGGCACCCGCGCGAACAAATTCGCGCCCACCCGCCCGGTATAATTCCCTTTATGGTTGCCGTCCTGCATTCCGCGCCCGAGGTCGCGGAGCCCGAGGCGCTCGCCGCGTGGACCGATCGCGTGAGCGAAGGTTTCGCGCCCGACGAGCGTGTCAAGCTGCTCGAAACACTGGGCACCGCGCGAGAGCTCTACGGCGATCGATGCGCGCCCGACGGCGAGCCATGGCTGGATCGCGCGCTCGGCACCGCCGCGATCGTCGCCGGCCTCAAGCTCGATCTCGATTCGGTGCGCGCTGCGATAATGATCGGAGCGCCGCATATCGACGGCTTTGACGCCGAGGCGTTCAGCACGCTCCTTGGTGCGGAAGTCGCGCAACTGGTCAGCGGCGTCGCGCGCATGGGCGCGATCCGGGCGATCCCGGAAGACGCTCCCGCGCACGACCGCGACGCCCATTCGGAAAGCCTGCGCAAGATGCTGCTGGCGATGGTCGGCGACATTCGCGTGGTGCTGATCAAGCTCGCCGAGCGCACGCAGGCGCTGCGCTACCTGGTTTCTCGCAAGGGCGAGGCGGGCGCGCAGGCCGCGCGTGAAACACAGCACTTGTTCGCGCCGCTCGCCAACCGGCTCGGCGTGTGGCAGCTCAAATGGGAGCTGGAGGATCTCAGTCTGCGGGCGCTCGAGCCCGAGACCTACAAGCAGATCGCCAAGCTCCTCGACGAGCGCCGCCTCGATCGCCAGCAATACATCGAAGAGGTCAAGGCGACGCTCAAGCGGGAGCTTAGCGCTGCCGGCGTCGCCGCCGAAATCTCCGGCCGACCGAAGCATATCCACAGCATCTGGACCAAAATGCGCCGCAAGCAGGCCGGCATCGACGAGTTGTACGATATTCGCGCGGTGCGCATCCTGGTCGACGAAGTCAAGGATTGTTACACCGCCCTCGGCTTGGTGCACAACCTGTGGACGCCGATGGCGAAGGAATTCGACGACTACATCGCCAAGCCAAAGGCCAACGACTACCGCTCGCTGCACACCGCCGTCATCGGCCCCGAGGGCAAGCCGCTCGAGGTGCAGATTCGCACGCACGAAATGCACCGCCATTCGGAATACGGCGTTGCGGCGCATTGGCGCTACAAGGAAGGCCCACGCAGCGGCCGCGGTGATCCGGGTTACGACGAAAAGATCGCCTGGCTGAGGCAGGTGCTCGACTGGAAGGATGCGGTTGCCGACGCGGGCGAATGGCTGCAGCAGTTCAAGTCCAGCCTGTTCACGGACACCATCTACGTGCTGACCCCGCAAGGAAAGGTGATCGATCTGCCGCGAGGGTCCACGCCAGTCGACTTCGCGTACGCCCTGCACACGAGCCTCGGTCATCGTTGCCGCGGCGCTCGCATCGACGGGGCGATGGTGCCGCTCAACACGCCGCTCGAAAGCGGACAGCGGGTCGAGATCGTCGCGCTCAAACAGGGCGGTTCCTCGGTGGGACCGAGCCGCGACTGGCTCAACCCGGAGCTCGGCTATGTGGTGAGCCACCGTGCGCGCACCAAGGTTCGTCAGTGGTTCAAGGCGCAGCAGCTCGACGAGACGATCGCAAATGGGCGTTCCATCGTCGAGCGCGAGCTGCAGCGTTCGCGAATGACCGCGGTCAATCTCGAAGCGGTCGCCGACAAGGCGGGAATCGCCAAGCTGGACGATTTTTTCGCGGCGGTCGCGCGCGCGGAGCTCAACACGCGTCAATTGCAACAGGCTATTCACGCCGCGGCCAAGCCCGACCAGGCGCTTCCTGCCCGCGCCGAGGAAGAAGCCGTGATCACGCGCGACAGCAAGGCGGCGGGCGCTGGCAGTGGAATACTAATCGTCGGCGTCGACCGGCTGATGACCGGGCTCGCGCGCTGCTGCAAGCCCGCGCCGCCGGATGCAATCGTCGGCTTCGTCACCCGCGGCAAGGGCATCACCATCCACCGCCAGAGCTGCAGTAACGTCGCGCGCATGAAAGAAAAGCAGCCCGAGCGCCTGATCAGCGCCGATTGGGGTACGCCGCGCGACGAGGTCTTCCCGGTCGACGTGGTTGTCGAGGCGATGGACCGCCAGGCGCTGCTGCGCGATATCTCGGAAGTTTTTTCGCGCGAAAAAATCAATGTCACCGCAGTCAACACACTGTCGCGCAACCTTCAGGCGCGCATGTCCTTCACGCTGGAGGTGAAGAGCCTCACTCAGCTCAAAGCCGCGCTTGCGATGGTGCAGGACGTATCCGGGGTGCTCTCGGCAGGCCGCCGCTGACGCCGCAGCTTGCACCAAGCCTTCGGGCCGCGCCCGATTGCAGCCCGCCTTGGAGCTCGCGCAGCTGTCGTGAGCCCGGAGCTCTCGTGAGCCAGCTTGCCTTGCGGACCGATCAGCATTACTGATGGCACTGATTTGAAACCGCTATTTGCTTTCGAGTCAGCGCAACACCATAGTTCTCATTGTGCAGCGCGCCATCCGTGCGTTGCCGGCAACCCTAGCGCCTATCCGGCGATCAGGAGCAGCTCAATGAGAACCAATGATCCTCCTCTCTACGACAACAGCCTGACCGGCATTTTGGCCAGGCTCACTCACGGCATCCTGCAGGATGCAAGCGAGCGTGCGCAGAAAGACAGCGCCGCACCTGCCAGCGTATGCGCCAACACAGTCTCCAAACCACGCGGCTGGCTCGATCGTCTCGATACCTGGTTCTGGAAGCAGGAGATGAAAAGCCGCGAAGCGTTTCTGGCCAAGTCGACCGACATCTTCGATCTGGAGCAGCGCATGCGTCGGCTCGAGCGCGGGCGCGATTAGCGCATCGAACTAGCGAAGCAGCGTTAGCGCAAGACCCGCCAAGCCGCAGGCCAGGATTACCGGTATCACGCCGACCTTGAATCGGAACAGCGCGATCGTCGCCGAGGCGCCGATCAGCAGTGAAACCCAGTCGACGGGCGCGTTGAATCCCTGTGGCCACAACACATGGTAGGCAAAAAATAGCGCGAGGTTGACGATGACGCCGACCACCGCCGCGGTGATCGCGGAAAGCGGCGCCGTAAATCTCATCTGCCCGTGAGTCGACTCGACCAGCGGCCCGCCGGCGAGTATGAACAGGAACGAGGGCAGAAAGGTGAACCACGTCGCCACCGTCGCGGCCAGCGCGCCGGCGAGAAAAAGATGCTCGGGCCCGAATAGCTGTTTCGTCCAGCCGCCGACGAAGGCGACGAAGGCCACCACCATGATCAACGGTCCGGGAGTGGTCTCGCCGAGCGCAAGCCCGTCGATCATTTGCGGTGGGGTGAGCCAACCGTAGGTCTCGACCGCGCCCTGATATACATAGGGAAGCACTGCGTACGCGCCGCCGAAGGTGAGCAGGG
>DATNNK010000252.1:0-14120 GCA_035601875.1 Casimicrobiaceae bacterium
AGCGCGCGATCCAGACGTACCGCCGCGAAAAGATTCTGGTCCAGCGCCTTATGCCATTCGGCGTCATCGAGCACGGCGAAGCCGCCCGCTGGCGCCGAGGAACCACCGACGACATGCACCATGATGTCGATCCCGCCGAGACGATCGCGGACAGCGCTGGCGACGACGGCGCAGCCTTCCGTAGTAGCTACATCGGCCGCGACAAAGTGGTCGGCATGAGCAGGATTTTCCGGCCGCGACCGCGCCGTGGTGAGGACTGCCGCGCCCGCATCCCGAAGCGCCGCAACGACCGCCTCGCCGATACCCTTGGTGCCGCCCGTGACGAGCGCGCGTTTCCCCTCAAGTTCCAGGTAGTGGGCCATCAATGAGTCTCCCGAGATAGCTGCATGGACATCATTCCTCGTTCGGTGGGTACCTACGATTCAATCGAGGTTCTGGCGACCGCGATTGCGCAAGATGAAAGATGGCGATACGCTGGCGAAATGACAAGAACGCACGAAAAAGTAAGGTACTCACCTGACAGTAAAGATGGCGCGTACACGCCGGTCACCGCTGCCATCGGAGTCGAACAAGCGTTTAAGTTTCTGGAAGGCCGCTGGAAGCTCGTGATTCTTTTCCACCTGTTCGGTGGAAACATGCTTCGATTTTCCGCCCTGGAACGGGCGATACCCGCGATCTCACAAAAGATGTTGATCCAGCAGCTTCGCCAGATGGAGAGCGATGGGATTGTGCGGCGGATAGTTCACCATCAAGTGCCGCCGAAAGTCGAATACGGTTTGACGGAATGGGGGCAAGCCTTGTGCCCCGCGCTCGACGCGCTCTTAAAATGGGCGGTCGCGCGCGACGTGAGGGAGTTGCCCTAGTCGATCGGCCAGGGCATTGCCTTCGGCAAGGTCATCGCCGCAGGCGCGTCAGGCTCCGGTTCCCGCGCGGTCGCGTCGACGACACGCCACCACGGCTCGACGCCATCCGCGTGCGCCGGTTCGACCGGTTCGCCCAGGCGAGGCATCACGAGTCGCGCACCTGCTTTCGGTGCCAACTCCAGCAGGGCCTCCGCAGGCTGGTCCCAGGCATGCATCGCCAGGCTGAACGTGCCCCAATGAATGGGCAGGAAGGTACCGCCGCCGAGCAGCGCCAGGGCCTTGAGCGCGTTATTCGGTCCGAGGTGGATGTCGCCCCACGCAGGATGGAAAGCGCCTACCTCCAGCATCACGAGGTCGAACGGCCCGAGCCGTTCGCGGATGGTCTGATATTCCGTCGTGAGGCCTGTATCGCCGCTGAAGAACACTGCGTGCCGTTGCGAACGGATGACCATCGAGGACCACAAGGTCGCGTTGCGGTCGTGCAGCCCTCGTCCGGAAAAGTGCTGCGACGGCGCGGCAGTCACCGTGAGCTCGGTGTTCGGCAACGTGTGCGATTCCCACCAGTCGAGCTCGACGATGCGCGTAGGCCCCACGCCCCAGGCTTCGAGGTGCGCACCGACTCCGAGCGAGGTCACAAACGGGACGTCGCGCTTGACGAGTTCGCGGATGGTCAGGTAGTCGAGGTGGTCGTAGTGGTCGTGCGACACGATCACAAGGTCTACCGGCGGCATCGCGCGAAGGGGAACCGGCACGGGCTGGAAGCGTTTGGGGCCGGCGAGCCGCGATGGCGACGCGCGCGGTCCCCAGACCGGATCGGTCAATATGCGAAGGCCGTCGATCTCGATCAGCACCGTGGAATGGCCGAGCCAGGTGGCGCGCAGTCCGCTGGCGGGCGCCTTGTTCCACGCTTCGAGCGGGTTCATCGAGGGCAGCGGCCCCCGCGGAAAGCGCCGCTCGCCGCCACACAGAAAATCGCTGATCGTCGGCATCGACGCGTTCGCGTCGCGCAGGCCCGGAATGACCGGGTGCACGTTGCGGAAGCGCTCGCCCGCCCACAGCGGCGAAGCCTTGATGCGCTCGAGCCGCGCGCCTTCCGGTTTTCTGCCCAGCGACTTCATGTTGCAATCTCCACGCGCATGCTGCTGCAATGAAGGTCAGGCGACAGCATCGGGCTCGTCTCCTTCAACTGTGGGCGTGACTGGTGCGGATGTTCGTCCTACGCCTTGATGAACGCGAAGAGCTCCTCGTTGACCTGGTCCTTGAGCGTCGTACACATGCCGTGCGGCGCGCCTTTGTAGACCTTGAGCGTCGCGTTCTTGATGATCTTCGCAGAAAGCAGCGCAGAATCCGCGATCGGAACGATCTGGTCGTCGTCGCCATGCAGAACCAGCGTCGGCACGTTGAATTTCTTGAGATCCTCGTTGAGGTCGGTCTCGGAAAACGCCTTGATGCAGAAATACGAGGCGGGGAAGCCGGCCATCATCCCCTGCAGCCAGAATGACTCGCGCACGCCTTCCGATACCTTCGCGCCCGGCCGGTTGTAACCGTAGAACGGCAGGCTGAGATCCTTCCAGAACTGCGAACGGTCGGCCTGGACGCCGGCGCGCAGCTGGTCGAACACCTCGATGGGCAAGCCGGCGGGATTGGCCGCCGTTTTCAGCATCAGCGGCGGGATGGCGCCGATCAACACGGCCTTGGCCACACGCTTAGTGCCGTGGCGGCCGATATAGCGGGCGACTTCACCGCCGCCCGTCGAGTGGCCGACGTGGATGGCGTTCTTCAGGTCCAGCTTCTCGACCAGCGCGGCGAGGTCGTCCGCGTAGGTATCCAAGTCGTTGCCATTCCACGGTTGGCTCGAGCGACCGTGGCCGCGTCGATCATGAGCGATGCAGCGGTAGCCGCGGGAGGCGAGAAAGAACATCTGGTCCTCGAAGGCATCGGCAGAGAGCGGCCAGCCGTGGCTGAAGACCACCGGCTGTCCGGTGCCCCAGTCGTTGTAAAAGATCTGCGTGCCGTCCTTGGTCGTAATCGTGCTCATGGTGTGCTTTCCTTTAAGGCGATGTGACCAGTGTTGGCGGGTTGCGCGTCCCACATATGTCCGGGGGCGACTCGCAGGATCGAGGCGGGCCGCTCTACGGCTTGCTGCCGTTTCGCCGCCGTGCTGGCCGTGCTCGCCGTGATGACACCGGTGTCGGCGGCATCGCCTTGGCTGCCGCCTCCTCCAGCGAAAGGTCGGTGTTCTGCGCATGCTCGACACGGCCCCGCAGCACGCGCGCGAGGCTCGTCGCGAGGTCGCGTGCGGAAAGCGGCTTCTTCAGGACTTCGTCCGCGCCCGCCTCCCGCGCCCGCTGCACCACCGCAGCGTTCAGATAGCCGCTCACCAGCACAATCGGCATCTCCGGCCGGATCGCCCGCATCTTGCGGATCAGCTCCGATCCGGATGTGCCCGGCATGCTCTCGTCGGTGATCACCGCATCAAATCGCTGGGGATCGGCGAGAAACGCCTCGACCGCCGTGGCGCTCGCCGTGAAGCCGACAGGCGTGTAGCCCAGTTCGGTCAGCGTCCGCGTCGCAAGCCGGACGAGCGACTCCTCGTCGTCCACGACCAGAACTCGCTGGTGCTCTCCGCGTCGCGTCGCAGGCTGCGCGCGTCTCTTGGGCTCACCGACGTTGGTGGCGACGTCACCGGCACGAGGCAGATACACCCTGAAGACGCTCCCCTTGCCGACCGTGGTCGCGACGTCGATCGCACCCCCCAACCCCATTACGATACCGTGAACGAGCGAAAGACCGAGGCCGGTCCCTACGCCGACTTCCTTGGTGGTGAAGAATGGATCGAAGATTCTCTCGAGGATTGCCGGCGGGATGCCGCTTCCCGTATCGGCCACCTCCAACACCACGTAATCCTTGGCGGCGAAGGTGCCCGTCGTGACAACGCGTGGCAGATCGGCTTTGGCGCGGTCGAGTGACACGCGCAATGTGCCGCCCGAGGGCATCGCCTGCACCGCGTTCGTCACCAGATTCATCAGCACTTGATGAATCTGCGTCGCGTCACCCATGACGGTTGCACGGCCCGACCGCAACCGATCCTCGATCGCAATACCCGGCGGCGACCTTGCCGCGAACAACCCGAGCGTCTCGCGGACAACGTCCTCGACGTGCACCGCGACCCGCTCGCCGACTCCGCTGCGGCTGAAGGCGAGGATTCGATCCACAAGGGCGCGACCGCGTTCGCCTGCGATCATGATGCTGTCCAGGTCGCGACGCAGTCGGCTTCCTGCGGGCGCGTCACGCAGCGCCATCTCGCCATAGCCCAGGATGGCTCCGAGGAGGTTGTTGAAGTCGTGCGCGATGCCGCCGGCGAGCGTCCCCATCGCCTCGAGACGCTGAGCCTGGCGCAGCTGGTGCTCCATCCGCAGCAACTCTTCTTCGGCGAGATGGCGATCGGTCACATCGAGCATGAACCCGACCACGCGCGTAGGTTTGCCTTCCGGATCGAAGAACATCCGTCCCTTCGCTTGCAACCACCGAACCGTTCCGCCTTTGTGCAGGACGCGATATTCGGCATCGACATCACCCGATTCCTGCGCGGCCTTGATCGCCGCTCGCACTTTCGGCCAGTCTTCTGGATAGACGAGAGCTGTCCAGGATTCGTAAGTGCCGTCGTACGACCCCGGCGCAATCCCGTACATGGCTTCCAGGTCGGACGACCGACGATTTTCGCCCTCGCCGGCGCCGATCCACCACTCGAACGCCACCGCACGCGCGGCCTTCTGCGCGAGATCGAGCATCTCCTGGCGCGCCCGCAGCTCCTCGTCGACGCGCTTGCGCGCGGTGATGTCGGTCATCGCGCCCGCCCAGCGAATCGGCGTACCGGAAGCGTCGCGCGAGCAGCGACCGGTCATGTGGACCCAACGCGTTTCGCCGCGCGGGACGATGCGAATTTCCATATCGACACGGTCCGTCTTCCCAGCGAAATGCTCCGCGACGGCTTGCGCATACTTCGGACGTTCCCCGGGATAAAACGGGAACCGGTCGACCCATTCGGAGCGGCTGGCAAAGGTGATGTCGGCAGGCAACCCGCACATGTCGAGCAACAACGGAGAGACGTACATCTTGTCGATCGGGATATTCCAGTCCCAATGGCCGTCTCCGGTGGCCTCCATGGCCAGCGCGTACCGATGTTCGGAAAGCCTTAGCGCTTCTTCGGCACTGCGGCGTGCGGTAACGTCGGTGACGGCACCGGTCCAGCGGATGGGCGTGCCCGACGCGTCTCGTGAGAGCAGGCCCGTAAGGTGAACCCAGCGCGTTTCACCGTGCGGGAATGCCCGCATCTCGATGTCGAACCGTGCGGTCTTGCCCGCGAAATGCGCGGCGATGGCCTCCTCCCATTTTTTCGGGCCCCATGTCGGGCGATCCTCGGGATGAAACGGGAACCGGGCGAGGAAATCGGACCGGCCCTTGAATGTAGTTCCGGGAGCGAATCCATACAGTTCGAGCATCCGCGGCGACGCGTAGTACTCATCGGTGGCGATGTTCCAGTCCCAGTGACCTTCGCCGGAGGCCTCCATAGCGAGCGCGTAGCGCTGTTCCGAGATCCGGAGCGCCTCCTCAGCACACTTGTGCGCATGGATGTCGCTAATCGCTCCGATCATCTGCGTCGCCCGTCCCGTTTCGTCGCGCACGCAAAGGCCGCGTCCGTGCACCCAGCGGTAGCTGCCGTCCAATTGCCGCACCCGCCACTCGCCGTCATAGGCCGGCGCGCGCCCGGCAACGTAGTCGTCGATCGCACGGGATTGCGATTCCACGTCATCAGGATGAAGCTTCCACATCGTGCGCCACTCCGCGCGCTGCCGAACCGTCAGACCGGGCGCGAGCCCATTCAACACCTGCGCGCGTTCGGAGTAGAACATCTCGCCGGTCAGGATGTCCCAGTCCCAGATGCCATCGCTCGATCCCGCAATGGCGAGCGAGAATCGCTCTTCGCTGCGACGCAGAGATTCGTTCGCTTGCGCCAGCTGTGATGTTCGTTGTGCGACCAATCCCTCCAGGTCGTCATGCGCGCGATGGAGCGTCTGCTCGGCCCGCCGCCGAATCGCGATCTCGTTCTCCAATTGCACGTTTTGCCTGGCAAGCTGCTCGAGCATGCCGTTGACCGTTCGCGCCAGCGCATCGAGCTCGTTCGATCCGCCGCGCATTTCCAGACGGCGTGAGGAGTCGCCTTCGACAATGGCAGACGCAGCGCGACTGATTTCACGCACCTCGAAAAGAAGCGCGCGACGAATCAACCACCCAATGAGAGCGCCCAGCACCAGAGCGATCCCCGTGGCGCCCGCAATTCCAAACCAGAACAGGTCCACCAGTGACTGGAAGCGGACGCTTTCGCGACCCATCAACAGATGGTAGCCACCCGGCAGCTTTACATGCGACACAACGACTCGCTTCGATGTACCACCCGAGTCGAGCGCAAGCCCATAGGTTCCCGGCGCGCCAGGCACCTCTATCGGCCACGTGGGCAAGTTGCCGGCAAGCTTTGCTTTCGATGCGTCGGCGAGAATCATGATTTCGTCGTCAGGCAGGCCGGCGAGCCGCGAAGTGATCGCCGCGGCGAGCCCTGTCGCGCCCTCGCTTTCGAATGTGTCGACCATTCTCTGCACCTCGGTTCCCAGAACATAGACCTTGAAGGTCGAAATGTTCACGTGCCAGGCATACCAGAGCGGAATTGCAAACAGGGCGAGCACCAGCACGCTGAGGACGATGTAGGCAAACGCCAACCGGGAAGGGGAGAAGCGAAAGATGCGGGTCATGTGCAGTCAGTCTCCACTCGGGTGGAGTTTATTCCGGCGACAGTCAAAGAACGAATCCGATCGCTTGACGAAGCGCGCAGCCGCCCGGTACGTCATCGTTCACGGATGCTCAATCGATTCGCCCACGGCATAGAGAAGTTCTTCGCGACTGAATGGCTTCGGCAAAACCTTGCACACATGGAGACGATGGGCTGCCGCCTCCGACCCCCCCAGCCCCTGCCGAAAACGCGCCGACAAGGCGAGGATAGGTGCAGAATACGCCGCTGCGAGCTCCTTGATCGTTGTCTCTGCGCTATCCGGACTGGAAATGTCCGCGATAACCAGCTGCGGCGTGACCAATCCTGGATTATGATCTTTGCCGGGTAGAATAACCCCATAACCCGCTTCGCCGAGCCAGCGCCGGAGCAGCTCGCGGATAAGGTCGTCCGATTCGACGATAACGATACCGCCCCTCGAGTTCAAGAGTTTCCTTGAGACGTGCAAAACGTTGATTGCCGGCCGAGTACACTGCAGCTACCTGCATTCGATCTGCGTAACGGTACGGCAATATGCCGGTGACCCGTCGCTGGATGACAATTGACACAATTCCCCACCCGTGTGACAAATTCCAGTCGTGCCGAGGCGCCAGTGTCTAGGCGCAATGTTGACCACTGATTTCCAACTCGTGAAATCGGACCCTGTGGCGGGAGCGACGTCTGCACCCATTCACGTCCTGGCAATCGACGATGACCCGTCGGTGCGGCAGATGATTGCCGACTACCTCGGTGACAACGACATCCGGGTCACCACCTTGGCCAGTGGGCAGGCAATCGCCGACGTCATGGCGCGCCATACGATCGACCTGCTCATCCTCGACTTGAAGTTGCCGGGTGAGGACGGGATGCAGATCGCTCGCAATCTGCGCGCCGAATCGGACGTTCCGATCATCATCCTGACCGGTCGCAAGGAAGAAGCCGATCGGGTGATGGGTCTGGAGCTCGGCGCGGACGACTACCTGACCAAACCTTTTTCTCCGCGCGAGCTTCTGGCCCGTATCCGCGCCTTGCTGAGACGCTCGCGCACTCACGAGACGGTGGCCGACGGATTGGCCAGAATCCGGGCCTATCGCTTCGCGGGCTGGGAGCTGAACGTGCGGCTGCGCCGGCTCACTTCGCCGCAGAGCGAGACGATTCCGATCACCAACAGCGAGTTCAATTTGCTGGTGGCGTTCCTGGCCGCTCCTCGGCGCGTGCTGTCGCGAGAGCAACTGCTCGACTCGTCACGCCTTCACAACGACGAGGTGTTCGATCGGTCGGTCGATGTGCAAGTAGGCCGCCTTCGCCGGAAGATCGAGCCCAAGGGATCGCGGACCGCGCTGATTCGCACCGAACGAGGTGCAGGATACGTTTTTGCGGCGGACGTCGAGACGGTGCGCTGACCGCTCGTACCTCGGCCGGGCGAAATTGCGACGGCCAAAGGAGGCCCTCCGGTCCACAGCTCGTTCCTGTACGGCGTCGATTCAACGAATCGCACGGCTGACTTCCAGCGAGACATACACCACACGTGCAGGAATTTGAAAGACTCAAGCCTTCTACGCGTTTAGTGTAAATCCCGCCTGCTTTTTCCAGGACGACGAAGTCGGCGGGCGATGGTGCTGATCGGTGCTAACGAAACAGCCGGACAAATCTGTGTCCGTTGACACGTGCAGTCGACTCCCGGACATGCGCGAGTTACCGACACGGACGAGACTCTTGGATCATGAAGACCGGCTCCGTGCGTCTCGCCGCGTCTTCGAAGGGGGAGAGGTATCGGCATGACCAACACGTACGGCCTCGGCCCGGTTGCGCGATGGGCGTTCGCGCTTGCCGTTTGTGCACTCGCCTTGGGTGGCTGCAAAGGCAATGCGCAGCCCCAAACGCCACCTCCGCCAGAAGTATCCGTGATCGAGGTCAAGCCGGGCCCGGTGACGGTTTACAACGAGTATGTGGCGCAGACCCAGGCGCCGGACACCATTGAAATCCGCAGCCAGGTCACCGGGCTGCTCGAGCGTCAGGCGTTTGCCGACGGCGCACGGGTCAAGAAGGGGGACGTGCTCTATGTCATCGATCAGCGGCCCTTCGAAGCCCAGCTCGCGCAGGCCAAGGCGAGCCTGGCCCAAGCCGAAGCGAATCTGGTCAATGCCAAGCAGAATCTGGCGCGGAACTCCCGGCTGATCGCGCAAAAGGCGGTCAGCCAGCAGGACTATGACACGGCGGTGGCGCAGGAGCGTTCCAGTGCCGCACTGGTGGAAGCCCAGAAGGCTCTTCTGCGCAACGTGGAGCTGAACCTGGAATTCGCCACCATCCGCGCGTCGCGCGACGGCTTCATGAGCAGTTCGCAGGTCAAGCCGGGCTCGCTGATCACCGCCCAGCAGACGCTTCTCACGACGCTGTACTCGAGTGACCCGATGTGGGTTAACTTCAGCATCAGCGAGGACAGGCTGCTGGAGCTGCAGAAGACACTCAAGCACCCGCCGGGAGACCGGCCCGATACGGCACCGCCATTTCATATCCGGCTTGCCGACGGCACCGACTACGCGCTTACCGGAAAGCTCAACTTCATCGACGCCACCATAGATCCGAAGAGCGGGACGCTGCAGGTGCGCATCTCGGTGCCGAATCCCGATCGCATCTTGCGCCCGGGTCTGTTCGTGCGTGTCATTGTCGCCGCGTTCGAAAATCCGAGCGCGATCCGCGTTCCGCAACAGGCCGTTCAGGAGCTTCAGGGACTGAAGTCCGTCTACGTGGTCGCCGCCGGCGACAAGGCGGAACCCCGGCAAATCGTTGCCAACTACCGGCTCGGCAATGACTGGGTGGTCGACACGGGTCTGGCTCCGGGGGACCGGGTAGTAACAGAGGGGATTGGCAAGCTCCGACCCGGCACCCCGGTTAAGGCAGTGATGACGGCACCCACCGACAGCCCTCCGGGTACCGGCCCTCCGCCTGCGGCGCCCAAAAAGAAAGGCTGAGCCAGGCGTGTCTCCGACATCGATCCTGCTTGCAGAGCAGATCGCGTAAATCATCCAGGGTCGAACCCATGCTCAACTTTTTTATCGAGCGTCCGGTCTTCTCCACCGTCATTGCGCTGCTCATGATTCTGGTGGGCGCGCTGGCGGCGGTGAGCCTTCCGATTGCCCAGTACCCGCAGGTGGTTCCGCCCCAGGTCACGGTGACGACCAGCTTCCCCGGTGCCAATGCCGACGTGGTATCGCAGTCGGTCGCCGCCTCCATCGAGCAGCAGGTCAACGGCTCGCAGGACATGCTTTACATGAGCTCGAAAAGCGGCAACGACGGCTCTTACAGCCTGACGGTGACCTTCGACATCGGCACCGACAAGAACATCGATGCGATCGAAGTCCAGAACCGGGTTGCCATCGCGCAGAGCCAGCTTCCCGCCGACGTTATCCGTAACGGCATCACCGTACGCAAGTCGACCACCGATTTTCTCGAGGTCATTGCGCTCACGTCACCGGAGCGCCGCTACGACGCCGTATTCTTAAGCAACTACGCGCTGCTCAACCTCTACGACGCGCTGGGCCGGGTGCCCGGCGTCGGGCAGGTTCGCATCTTCGGCGCGCGCGACTACAGCATGCGTATCTGGCTCAACCCGGAGCGCATGGCCCGGGCGGGAGTCACCGCCTCCGACATAGCCAACGTGGTACGCGAGCAAAACGTCGTCGCACCCGCCGGCGGCCTTGGCCTGCCTCCCGTTCCTCAAGGGCAGCAGATGCAGTACACGGTGTTCGTCAAGGGCCGTCTGGCCGCCGCCGCCGAATTCGAGAACATCATCATCCGCGAAGCGGGGAACGGCCAGGTGGTGCGCCTTAAGGACGTCGCCCGCGTCGAGCTTGCCGCCGCAGACTACTCAATCAGCGGCGCCGAGGACGACATTCCCGCCGCGCTGATCGGAATCTTCCTGCAGCCGGATGCCAACGCGCTCGACGTTGCCAAGCAGATCAAGCAGGTGATGGAAGATCAGGCACCGCGGTTTCCGCCAGGCATCGTCTACCACATCCCTTACAGCACCACGCCGTTCGTGACCGAGTCGCTGAAAGAGGTGATCAAGACCCTGCTCATAGCCTTTGTGCTGGTCGTGTTCGTCGTCTTCCTTTTCCTGCAAAGCTGGCGTGCGACGTTGATTCCGGTTCTGGTGGTGCCCATTTCGCTCGTCGGCACCTTCGGAGCGTTCGCCGCGCTCGGCTTCTCCATCAACACGCTCACGCTGTTCGGGCTGGTGCTCGCCATCGGCATCGTGGTCGATGACGCGATCGTGGTGGTGGAAGCGGTGCAGCAGCGCCTGGATGCCGGGAATATGTCGCCGATGGAGGCCACCAAGTCGGCGATGGCCGATGTGGGCGGACCGGTGATCGCGATCGCGCTGGTGCTGGCGGCGGTATTCGTTCCAGTGGCTTTTCTCGGTGGGCTCACCGGGGCGCTCTACAAGCAGTTCGCCCTGACCCTCGCGGTGTCGGTGATCCTGTCCGCGATCTGCGCGCTGACTTTTACTCCGGCCATGTGTGCGCTGCTGCTTAAGCGGGTGGACCCCGCCCAGCCGCACCGCGGCCCGCTCAACTGGTTCTTCGCCAGATTCAACGCCCTCTTCGAGCGCTCACGCAACGGCTACATCAGCACCGTTTCAGCCATGGAGCGTCACGCACTCATCGTCATGCTGACCTTCGCCGCGTTGCTGATAGCCGTCTGGGGGCTCATTGCCACTCGCCCGACCGGCCTGGTGCCACCGGAGGACCAGGGCTATGTGCTTGCGGTGGTGAGCCTTCCGCCGGCGGCGGCGCTGGAGCGTACCAACGCCGCCATGTCGGCGCTCACCCGTATCGCGCGCGAGGTCCCCGGTGTCGACGGCGTCGTCTATATCAGCGGCTTCAATCTGCTGACCGGCCAGGCGGTTTCCTACAACGGAACCGCCTTCATCCGGCTCAAGCCTTGGGATCAACGCAAGGCGCGTTCCGAGGCCGTCGACAGCCTGGTGCGCACCTTGATGGGACGACTCAACGCGCAAATCAAGGACGCTCAAGTGCTGGTCCTCAACCCGCCGCCGATCCGAGGCTTAAGCACTGCCGGCGGCTTCACTTTCGTGCTGCAGAACCGCGGCGGCGCGGACACCGCGCAGTTGTCCCAGGTCTTGCAGGGACTTCTGGCCGAAGCGCGTAAGCGTCCCGAGATCGGCTTCGTGTACAGCGGCTTCGATCCCCGCATTCCGCAGATCGAGTTTGAGGTCGACCGCGACAAAGTCAAATCGCTGGGCATCCAACTGAGCGACGTGTTCTTCGCGCTGCAAACCTTCCTGGGCAGTTACTACATCAACGACTTCAATCTCTTTGGACGCACCTACCGGGTCCAGGCCCAGGCGGAGGGTGCGCAGCGCGGACGACCCGACGACGTCAACCGTTTCTACGTGCGCAGCGACAGCGGAACCATGGTGCCGCTCTCCACGCTGGTGAGCAGCCGACCGCTCAACGGTCCACAGTATTTCGAGCGCTATAACGTCTATAGCGCGGCCACCATCAACGGGACGAACGCGCCCGGCTACAGCTCCGGCCAGGCCATCGCTGCCATGGAAGAGCTCGCCCGCACGCTGCCTTCAGGCTTCGCCTACGAGTGGAGCGAGGCCACCTACCAGGAAAAGAAGACCGGGGGCCAGACCGGATACATTTTCGGCGTGTCGCTGCTGTTCGTTATCCTGGTGCTGGCGGCACTCTACGAAAGTTGGGCGATGCCGGTGGCAATTCTGCTGGTGATTCCCTTCGGCGTGTTCGGCGCCTTCCTGGGTTTGCTGTCGCGAAGTTTGGAAAACAACGTCTACACCCAGATCGGGCTGATCATGCTGGTCGGGCTGGCGGCCAAGAACGCGATCCTCATCGTCGAGTTCGCCAAGCTCAAGCGCGAGCAGGGCGAATCCATCGAACAAGCAGCATTGGACGGAGCCAAGCTCAGGCTTCGCCCGATCCTGATGACCTCGTTTGCCTTCATTCTGGGCACTGTTCCGCTCGCGATTGCGCTGGGCGCGGGAGCCGGTGCGCGGCAGGCGCTGGGCACCGCGGTGGTGTTCGGCATGCTGGTCGCGACCTTGGTCGGCGTGTTCTTCATTCCGGTGTTCTACGTGCTACTGCAGCGCATGAGCGAGCGTCGGTGGCCATTCCAGCGCGCCGATGCTGCCGCGCCGCCGGGTGCAGGCGGCGCGGGCATGGTTGCAGACGGAGGTACGGGCGCAGGTACGTCCGCATCGCCCGGGCGCGGAGACTAGCGCCAAAGGTCGAATATGTTCAATTCAACCCTGCACGCTTCGCGCCTGCGCACTTGTGCGCTTGCGCTGTTGCTCGCGGCACCTTTGTCTGCCTGCATGGTCGGTCCCGACTATCGGCGCCCCGAGGTCGAGGTACCTGTCGCCTGGCGGCTCGGAGCCACTGAAGCGGGCGAGATCTCCAACATCGCCTGGTGGGATCAGTTCCAGGACCCGGTCCTGTCGAACCTGGTACGAACGGCGCTCGCGAACAACAAGGATCTGGAGATCGCGACCGCCAACGTGGATCAGGCGGCCGCTCAATACGGCATCGTGCGCTCAGCACAGTTTCCTCAAGTCAGCGGTAGCGCGTCGGCGGCGCGCGAGCGCTCGAGCGCGAATACCGCACTCCCCGGCGGGCGCACTTTCTCAAACTACGGCGTGAATCTCTCGGCGAGCTTCGAGCTGGACGTCTGGGGCAAGCTGCGGCGCGCAACGGAGTCTGCCCGCGCGAGCCTTCTCGCCAGTGAGCAGGGCAAAGGCACGATAGTGCTGACGGTGGTTACTTCGGTCGCCAGCGGTTACATCCAGCTGCGGGCGCTGGACCGGCAGCTCGAAATCGCGCAGCGCACCTCGCAAAGCCTGGGTGAAGCGGCGCGGCTGCAGCGGGTGCGTTTCGAGGAAGGCGCCGTCCCCGCCAGCGACTATCAGCAAGCTGAATCGCAATACCGCGAGGCCGTGGCCCGGGTGCCCGAGCTCGAGCGTGAGATCGCCCAGCAGGAGAACTTCATCAGCGTTCTGCTCGGTCACAATCCCGGCCTGATTCCGCGCGGACGAGACATCGACGTCCTGCTCTTCCCTGCGGTGCCCGACGGTTTGCCGGCATCGCTGCTGCAGCGCCGACCCGACATTCGTCAGGCCGAGCAGAATCTCATCGCCGCCAACGCCAACATTGGCGTGGCCAAGGCTGCATACTTTCCCGACATCAGCCTCACCGCGCTGCTCGGCCTGGAAAGTGCCCAGCTCTCGGATCTGTTCAAAGGCCCCTCCAGAACCTGGTCTTTTGGGGCGGGTGTGCTGCAACCGATTTTCAATGCCGGGCGGATCCGCAGTCAGGTCGCGCAGGCCGAAGCTCTGCAACGACAGGCGCTCCACACTTACGAAAAGTCGATCATCAGCGCTTTCCAGGACGTGG
>DATNNK010000253.1:0-9975 GCA_035601875.1 Casimicrobiaceae bacterium
ACGATCTGGTTGACGCCGGCTTTTTCGGTATAGACCTGCGCCTGGCGGGCGTTTTTCTCCAGCCATTCGCCGTTGGCGGTGCTCCCCGTGAAATCGATGAGCTTCACTTCCGGTCGCAGCGCAAGCTTCTGCGCGGTGTCGTCCGCGGCCGTGTGCGCGACCAGCGTCACGATATTCGGGTCGAACCCGGCTTCGGCGAGCACCGCACGCGCAACCTGGACGGTGATCGCCAGCGGCAGGATTGCATTGGGGTGCGGCTTGACGATGACCGCATTGCCGGTCGCGAGGCTCGCGAACATCCCCGGATAGCCGTTCCAGGTCGGAAAAGTGTTGCAACCAATCACCAAGGCCACCCCGCGCGGCACGATCCGGTAGAGCTTTTCCATCTTCAGCGGCTCGTTCTTGCCTTGCGGCTTCTCCCAGTATGCCTTGGCCGGAATTCGTCGCAGCTCATCCCAGGCGTAAGCGATCGCCTCGAGCCCGCGATCCTGCGCATGCGGACATCCGGCCTGGAACGACATCACGAATGCCTGACCCGTTGTATGCATGACCGCATGCGCAAGCTCGAAGCTTCGCTTGTTGATGCGGGTCAGGATTTCCAGCGACACGCCGACCCACGCTTCCGGACCCGCCTTGCGCCACGCCGGCTCGGCCTTGGCGATTGCCGCGAAGAGTTGATCGAAGTCGACTTTCGGGTAGCTGATGCCGAGCGCCATGCCATAAGGTGAGATCTCGCCACCCACCGTGCCCTGACTTCCCGGAAGCTGCATCGGGAATGGTTTGTTCAGCAAGGCGTCGAACGCCGCCTTACCCGATTCCGCCGCACCCTCGCCGTAGACCTTGGGACTGGGCGACTCCGGGAATGCACTCCAGTAACCGCGGCCCGCGATTGCCGCGAGTGCCTGATCGAGCAGCGGCTTGTGACGTTCGAACAATGGATGAGACAAGAGAGAAGCTCCGAGAGGGATAGACTGAACAGTTGAAGATTAGCAGCTTGTGGCGGCGCCCGGAATCGGCTTGTTCCGCCCTTAGTGTGGTCTCAGTATGGTCTACGCACCCTGATCGAAATCGACCGTGACCCTGTCGGTCACCGGATAGCTCTGGCAGCAGAGCACGAAGCCACGCGCCACTTCGTAATCCTCGAGCGCGAAATTGACGTCCATGTCGACCTCGCCCTCGATCAACTTGGCGCGGCAGGTCGAGCACACCCCGCCCTTGCAGGAATAGGGCAGCTCGATGCCCTGCTTCAGCGCCGCGTCGAGGATGTTTTCCTTGGTCTTTTCCAGCGTGTACTCGCGGCGGGCGCCGTCGATGATCACCGTCACGGCACATTCGGAATGACCTGGCGGCAGCGACTCCGGGACCCTGTGCTCGTGCTTCGGGATGCTCGCCGCGAAAAGCTCGATCTTGATCTGTGACTTGGGCAATCCGTGCGCTTGCAGCGACTCAGCGACCGCTTGCATCATGCCGTCCGGTCCACATACGAAGGCGGTATCGACTTCGCTCATGTCGACCCAATGCTCCAGCAGCGCATCGGCCTTCTTGCGGTCGATCCGCCCGTTCAGGATTTCGATGTCCTGCGGCTCGCGGCTCATGACATAAACGAGGTTGAAACGGGTAAGGAAACGATCCTTCAGGTCGGCAAGCTCCTCCCGGAAGATCACCGCGCTCGACGAGCGGTTGCCGTAGAAAAGCGTGAAGCGGCTGTCGGCTTCCGTGAGCAGCGTCGTCTTGACGATCGACAACAGCGGTGTGATGCCGCTGCCCGCCGCGAACCCAACGTAGTGCTTGCGATTTGCCGGCTCGAGCGCGACGTTGAAGTGCCCCATTGGCGGCATCACGTCGATGGTGGCGCCTTGCCTCAAGTGCTCGTTGGCCCAGGTCGAGAACGCGCCTCCGGGGGTCTTCTTGACCGCGATGCGCAGCTTTTGGTCCTGCACCGCCGAGCAGATCGAATAGGAGCGGCGCACGTGCTCGCCGCCGATGTCCGCGCGCAACGTCAGGTGCTGGCCCTGCACGAAACGGAACGCGTCTCCCAACGCAGGCGGGACGTCGAACGTGAGCGTGACCGCGTCGCGGGTTTCACGCGCGACCGACGCGATGGTGAGCGGATGGAACTTACTCATCGATATTAGGCATTGAGCAAGTATTTGCTACCGAATCCTCAGCAATATTCACATACCTAATATCGTCATTCCCGCTCATTTTGGTAACTGAGCGGGAATCCATTGGCCTTTAACGCAACATGGATCCCCGCTGAAGCCTGCCCTCGAATGCTTGAATCGGGGGTGGGGAGGCCGGCCCCGGATTCGACGATTCATGCGAACAATCAATGCGGCTTGAAATAATCGAACGGCTCGAGGCAGTCGTCGCAGCGATACTGCGCCTTGCAGGGTGTCGAACCGTAACGCGATTGCTGCCGGGTGCGCGTCGAGTTGCAACGTGGACAGGGGACATTCGCCTCGGTGCGGTGGCGATGCAATGCGCTGATATCGATACGGCTTGTCTGGCCTATTGGGCGTATTTGGCTTGAAACAGCCGCACCGGCTCCCGGCGGCGCAATCCCGTAATCGGCCAGCCGCTGCCGGGCATCGGGCGCGATCCAGTCGGTGGTCCACGCCGGCGCGAGTCTGGTCTCGATCCGAAAGCGCGCGACGCCGGCAGCGACCAACGCGCGCCCGATGTCGCTGGCAATGACTTCGGTGGCCGGGCATCCGGAATAAGTGGGCGTCACGGAGATCACCCATTCATCGTCGTGCCACTCGACGCCACGGATAATGCCGAGATCGACCACCGAAATCACTGGAATCTCCGGATCAGGGACCGCGGCCAGCGCGCGCCAGATCGCGGCGACGCCGGGCCTATCCACGACTGCAGACGAAGCTGAGCTCACCATTGCGCACCTGGGTGAGCACGGTGAAGCGATTGCATTTCGGCGAGCAGGTGGCCCAGGTGTTCGCTATGCACGCCCTGCTTGCCGCCGCGCTGCATCCACCCGGCCGACGGCATGGTCAGTGTCGCGAGCTCCAGCACCGCGGCGACACGATCGCGCCAGACAGGCAGGAGCGCGCCGGCGTCGGCGGCGACGCCCTCGGCGGCAAGCGCCAAATCGGTGTCGTCAGCAGCAAACATCTCGCCGGTATACATCCACAGATCGTCGATCCCGGACTGCATCCTGGTGTGGCTCAGCTCGGTGCCGTCGCCCAGCCGGATCACCCAGTCGGCGCTGCGCTCCGCGTGATACATCACTTCCTTGAGCGCCTTGGCCGCGATTTCGGCGATGCGTTGATCGCGCGAGACCGCTAGATTTCTCAGCAACAGCTCGTGCCAGACGTCGAAGTAGAATTGACGCGCCGTCGTATCCGCGTAATTGCCATTAGGCTGCTCGGCAAGCAGCAGATTGCGAAAGCCGCCGCCTTCGCGCATGAACGCGAATTCGTCTTCGCTGCGACCTGCGCCGCCAGCTCGCGCCTCGACCTCGCCCGCGTACGCAAACCACAGCCGCGCCTGGCCGAGAAGATCGAGACCGACATTGGTCAACGCGATGTCTTCCTCGAGCACCGGTCCGTGACCGACCCACTCGCCAAGGCGCTGGGCGAGTATCAAGTCGCTGTCGGCAAGCCGCAGGACGTAATCGAGGAGTTGCTGGTCGGACGCCATGTCAGATGTGCTTCACTTCATCAGGCATGGGAAAGAAGGTCGGATGCCGATATACCTTGCTGCTCGCGGGCTCGAACATCGGTTCCTTCTTGCCCGGCGAACTGGCGACGATGTCGGCGGATTTCACGACCCAGATGCTGACGCCTTCATTGCGCCGGGTGTAGACGTCGCGCGCGTTCTTGACCGCCATTTCAGCGTCCGGCGCGTGCAGGCTGCCGACGTGCTTGTGTGCCAAGCCGTGCTGCGAGCGGATGAAGATTTCCCACAACGGCCATTCATGACTCATGGTTTTCTCTCACTTTCCACTCACGCCGCCTTCCTGGCGGCGTGCTTCTCCGCGTGCGCCATCGCCGCGTTGCGCACCCACGCGCCGTCCTCCCACGCTTCCACCCGCGCCCGTAGCCGCTCGCGATTGCACGGACCGTTACCCTTGACGACGCTATAGAGCTCGTCCCAGTCGATGGGACCAAAATCGTAATGGGCGCGCTCGGCATTCCACTTGAGCTCCGCGTCGGGCATGCTGATGCCCAGATAATCCGCCTGCGGCACGGTCTGATCGACGAAGCGCTGGCGCAGCTCGTCGTTCGACAGCATCTTGATCTTCCATTGCGCCGACTGTGCGCTGTGCACGGACGTAGCGTCGGGCGGTCCGAACATCATCAGCGATGGCCACCACCACCGGTTCAGCGCGTCCTGCGCCATTGCCTTCTGCTCCGCCGAGCCACGGCACAGCGTCATCATGATGTCGAAGCCCTGGCGCTGGTGAAAGCTTTCCTCCTTGCAGACGCGGATCATTGCCCGCGAGTAGGGTCCGAACGAGCATCGGCAAAGAGGAATCTGATTCATGATCGCGGCGCCGTCGACCAGCCATCCGATGGCGCCGATGTCGGCCCAGGTCAGCGTCGGATAGTTGAAGATGCTCGAGTACTTGGCCTTGCCGGAATGCAGATCGGCTATCAGCTCGTCGCGCGATACGCCAAGCGTCTCCGCGGCACAGTAAAGGTAGAGGCCGTGACCCGCTTCATCCTGAACCTTGGCCATCAGGATCGCCTTGCGCTTCAAGCTCGGCGCGCGCGTGATCCAGTTGCCCTCGGGCAGCATGCCGACGATCTCCGAATGCGCGTGCTGCGAGATCTGCCGGATCAGGGTCTTCCGATACGCCTCCGGCATCCAGTCCTTGGGCTCGATCTTGATATCGGCATCGATGCGCGCCTGGAATTCGCGCTCCTCGGGCGAGAGCTCGTCGAGTGAGCGCAAGCGCTTCGCTCCGGTATCGACCATCTGCGCGTACATGTGATTTTCCTCGTCGCCGCCCGGGCTGGCGTCGACCTTCTAAAGACGATACACTTTTTGTATGGCAATGGCAAATTCTGTATCACATTGGCGGCACCCGTGAGCGCTGCCCGGCCCGACCCACGAACCGAGCGCTGGATCCGGCGCGCGCTCGCGATGGCGCCGCCCAAAGCCAAGTCGCTGGTGGTGACCGTCTGGGGCGATTCCATCGCGCCGCATGGCGGCGTGGTGTGGCTTACCGTCCTCATTCGGCTGCTCGCACCGTTTGGCATCAACGAGCGGCTGGTCCGCACCAGCGTGTACCGGCTCGCACAGGACGGCTGGCTGGCCGCGCGGCAGGACGGCAGGCGCAGCCTCTATCGGCTCACGCGCCAGGGGCAGCGACGATTCGAGCACGCCTATCGTCGCATCTATGCGCCGCCGGCGACCGATTCGTGGGATGGCAGCTGGTATTTGGTCATCGTGCCGCCGGCGACCATCGATGAATCCTCCCGTCGCGAATTGCGCAAGGAACTGGGATGGGATGGGTTCGGCGTGCTCGGACCAGGTCTGTTTGCACGGCCCGCGCGGACCGGAGACGAGGTCGTGCTCAACGAAACGACGCGAGCGCTCGGCATCAACCGAAACGTCGCTGTGGTAACGTCGCGCGCACCTCCACGCGGCGCCGGGTCGATCGCCATGCTGGCGGGGGATTGCTGGGACTTGAAAGGCGTTGCCGCCGCGTACCGTGGTTTCGTCGCGCGCTTCCGAGGCGTTGCCCACGCACTCGGCCATGGTGGCGACCCGACCCCGCAGCAATGCTTCGTCCTGCGCACGCTGCTCATCCACGAGTTCCGGCGCGTGACCTTGCACGACCCGCAGCTGCCCGCCGAGCTACTGCCTTCGAATTGGCCCGAGTCCGCGGCCTATGGGCTATGCCGCGAGCTCTATCGCCTGACGCATGAACGCGCGGAGCGCCATCTCGCCGTCATGCTGGAAAACTCGCGCGGGGCCCTACGATCGGCGGCGCCTTATTTCTACAAGCGCTTCGGCGGACTGTGAGTCATTGAGCATTATGAAAGTACGTGACGCCAGATCCTCAACGGCGTCATCCCGCGAAGATCCCGATATTGTCATTCCTGCGAAAGCGGGAATCCATTGGTTCTTGAGACAAACTTGGATTCCGGCTTTCGCGGGAATGACGACATATTGTTACCGCGAGATTGCTACCGCGAGCGGCCGGACTTCCTGTCCTGCCAGCTTGTGTCGTGACGTGCCTGGCGAGCAGACGGCGGCGACGCCGACCAGCCGCGACTGCCGGCGCCATCGGCGCTCTCGTGGCGTGCATGCGGGTGATTTGACGGACGATGATGCGCGCTGCGCGGACTTCCCTTGCCGCCGGCGTTGCCGCCGGAGCGATCGTGCCCTGCGCTGCGCGCGCGTGGCTCCAGTCCCGGAATGATGTGCGCAGCGATGGCTGCTCCCGTGTAGCGCTCGATCTGGCGCAGGGCTCCGCGTTCGGCATGACCTGCCAGCGACACCGCGATCCCCGCCGCGCCGGCACGCCCCGTGCGGCCGATGCGATGAACGTAGTCTCCGGCTTGCCGCGGCAGATCGAAGTTGATGACGTGGCTGATGCCCGCAACATCGAGACCGCGCGCGGCGACGTCGGTCGCGACCAGCGTGCGGACGCTTCCGCGGCGCATGTCCGAAAGCGTTCGGGTGCGCTCGAATTGATTCATATCGCCGTGTAGCGCCGCAGCGGCGTGGCCTTCGCCGCGCAGCCGCGCCGCGAGCGACTCCGCATCGCGCTTGGTGGAGATAAAAACAATGCTCTGGGTCATCGCCACGTCGGCCAGCAGGAAATCAAGGACGCGGTGCTTGTGCGCGTGATCGTCGGTGAAGTGCACCCGTTGCTCGATCGCGGGCGGCGGCGCCTTGTCGGCATCGGCCTCGATGCGCACCGGATCGCGTAAGAGCCGTCCGGCGAGGCGCGCGATCGCAGTGTCGAACGTTGCCGAGAAGAGCACCGTCTGGCGCTTCTTGGGCGTGCGCGACGCGATCAATTCCACGTCGTCGATAAATCCCATGTCCAGCATCCGGTCGGCTTCGTCGAGAACGAGCATTTCCAACTGCGACAGATCGACGCGGCCGCGCTCCAGGTGGTCGATGAGCCGGCCCGGTGTGGCGACGAGAATGTCGACGCCGCGCGCGAGATCGCGGTTCTGCACCGGATATGGCGCTCCGCCGTAGATGCACACGGTCTTCAGGCGCAGGTAGCGCCCGTACTGGACTGCCTGGGTGGCAACCTGCTGGGCAAGCTCGCGCGTCGGCGCCAGCACCAGGACGCGCGGGCGGCCCGTCGCCCGGTGCGCCGGTGGAGTGCCCGGCGCCATCGCGGCCAGCCGTTGCAGCGCAGGGAGCACGAAGGCGGCGGTTTTGCCGGTGCCGGTTTGCGCCGAGCCGATGACGTCGAGGCCGGCAAGCAGCGGTGGAATGGTTTGCGCCTGGATCGGCGTGGGTTCGGTGTAGCCGCACTCGGCGAGCGCGCGCAACAGTTCCGGCGCGAGTTTTAGTTCTTCGAATTTCATTGGAGATCCCATCACAAACCACAACCCTTGCGCGCCGACTAAGGCGCTGGCCAGGGGCGCGGGCAAAAATCAGGCGGCGCCAATGTGGCGACCTGTGCCCTGAATTCCGGAACAGCGGGAGTGCGGATCGCTGGCGCAAATCGCCCGGCATACCCAGTGGGATACTTAGCCGAACGATCGCCCAGGCGCGCGCAAACGGCCGCAACCGGGTCGAGAACTGCAAACCCATCTTCTCTAACCGGATATTGCCGCTCGGGGAGATTGACTTGAGCGAGAGATTAGAAACCGATGATCGGGCCGCCTGACATCCATTCGGAGCATACCCGAGGCGCGGCCGGCAACCCTACGTCTGCTGCTGGTGACTGTCAGAGCGCCGCGCAGGTCCTACTATAGCACAGATCGACCACTCCTCACATCATTCGCTGCCATTGGACGTCTCTGTCGGTCCACAGCGTTTCATCTTCGTCCTCATCGTCTTCGTCGTCGTCCTCTCCCTCGTCATCGTCGGGATCGATGTTGCCGCCACCCGAGCCGGGCCTGACCTTGTCGTCATCATCGTCGTCATCGTCATTCACCGGAGGGATGGGCTGCGGCGTGTGCTCGTCGAATAAATGGATCGTGGCAATCATGGCGCATGTCCCGTTGGGTTGCGGCTGTTGAACTGCTGCGCTTTCGTCTCAACTTATGAGCCTACACCCGTCGGCCGCAAAGGTGAACAGGGGTAAACTTGCGATGGAGGTTGGCGGGAGCCCGTCTCTTATGCTGGACGCTCGCTACGCCGTTTCACCGCGTGTTGCCGTGACCGATTCGCCACCGAGACATTGCGCATGACTGCCCCAACCACCGCGCTGTCTGCCCTGCCGTCGGACTGGAGGTCGGCGACTCTCCTCGGTCGCGCCTGGATTCCGGGCAATCTCGCGGGTCCTTCTCCGATTACCGTTCGGCCAGACGGTACGGTCATCGACCTTGCCGCAAGCTGCCCGACCGTCAGCGTTTTTCTAGAGTGGGACGATGTCGCTGGCACGGTGCGCACTGCGGCAACGACCGCGGCGGGCCGCGCGATCGGAACGATCGAGGCGCTGCTCTCGAACAGCCGTCCCGATTACGACGACGCCAAGCCGCGATTGCTCGCACCGTGCGATCTGCAAGCGATCAAGGCCGCCGGCGTCACCTTTATCGCGAGCACGCTCGAGCGCGTCATCGAGGAACAGGCGCGCGGCGACGCGAGTCGCGCCGAAGGAATTCGCGCACGGCTCACCGGTATCCTCGGCGACAACCTGGCCTCGGTGCGTCCCGGATCGGAAGAGGCGGCGCGCATCAAGCAGGTGCTGGTGGAGCAAGGAGCATGGTCGCAGTATCTCGAGGTTGGCATCGGACCCGATGCCGAAATTTTCACCAAGACGCAACCGATGTCTGCCGTGGGCCATGGCGAGCTGATCGGTCTGCATCCAAAATCAACCTGGAACAATCCGGAGCCGGAGATCGTGCTGGCGGTCGATTCCCGCGCCAGGATCAAGGGTGCGACCCTCGGCAATGACGTGAACCTGCGCGACTTCGAAGGCCGCAGCGCGCTCCTGCTCGGCAAGGCCAAGGACAATAACGCATCGTGCGCGATCGGTCCGTTCATACGCCTGTTCGACGACGGCTTCACGCTCGACGACGTGCGTCGTGCCGAGATCATACTGGACGTCCATGGTGTGGACGGCTTTCACCTGCAGGGCAAAAGCTCGATGGCGAAGATCAGCCGCGATCCCGCCGACTTGGTCGAACAGGCGACGGGCTCGAACCATCAGTACCCGGATGGATTCATGCTGTTTCTCGGCACGATGTTCGCGCCGGTCGACGATCGCGGCGCGCCGGGCATGGGATTCACGCACAAGCAGGATGACCGGGTCGTCATCAGCGCCGCGCGGCTTGGCGCACTCGAAAACCGCGTGACAACGAGCGACCAAGCGCCGCCCTGGACTTTTGGGGCCGGCGAGCTGATGCGCAATCTGGCCGCGCGCAACCTGCTGCGCACGCATTGAGGACGAAAAGACCATGAGCGAGATTCACCGCAACTTCATCGGTGGCGATTGGGTGGCCGGTGCCGAGACCGCCAGGAATATCAATCCGTCCGACTTAAGCGACGTCATCGGTGAATACGCGCGGGCCGACCGCGCGCAGGCCGACACCGCGATTGGCGCCGCGCGCGCCGCATTTCCGGCGTGGTCGATGTCCTCGGTGCAGGATCGCGCGAATCTGCTCGACGCCGTCGGCAACACGATACTCGCCCGCAAGGACGAGCTCGGGCGGCTGCTTTCGCGCGAAGAAGGCAAGACGCTGCCCGAGGGCATCGGCGAAGTCGTGCGCGCGGGACAGATCTTCAAGTTCTTCGGCGGCGAGGCGCTGCGGCTGGCCGGGGAGAAGATTCAGTCGGTCCGCCCCGGCGTCGACGTCGAGGTGACGCGCG
>DATNNK010000254.1:0-3267 GCA_035601875.1 Casimicrobiaceae bacterium
CGCGTCCGGGCAGTCATGCCCTCGGAACCTCGCACATAAGCCGGGGCGGATTCGGCGGCAGCGGATCGGCGCACGCGTCGGCCGGCTCCTGATGGCACCGACCGCGATTCGGCGTCCACGCTGGCTGCCGTCGATGAGTCGGCCGCTGTGATCCGCGAATCGTGGAGCCCTCGCCCGAACTGGCGCGAGGATTGTGAAGCGGTAGGATTCGGCTTCCACTCGATGGATGGAACGTACTGGGACGAATCGCACTGCTATCGCTTCACCGCCGACGAAATTGACGAGCTCGAAGCAGCGACGCGCGCCCTGCACCAGCTTTCTCTTGCCGCGGTCGAGCACATCGTCACCGCGGATCGCTTCGAGCAACTTGCAATTGCGCCGGGATTTGCCGACCGGATCAGGGCATCCTGGAAGGAGCGCGATCCGGCGCTGGCCGGCCGCTTCGATCTTGCCTTCGACGGCAGCGACCCTCCCAAGCTGCTCGAATACAACGCCGACACGCCGACGGCGCTGCTGGAAGCGTCGGTCGTTCAGTGGCGCTGGCTGCAGGGGGCGATCCGGCCTCAGTTGGCCGATGCCGATCAGTTCAATTCGCTGCACGAAAAGCTCATTGCCAACTGGCGCGCAATCAGCGTCACGATGTCGGCCAACGTGCCGGTGCACTTCGCCTGCGTCAAGGAAAGCGACGAGGACTTGGGAACGATCGAATATCAACGCGACGTGGCAACCCAGGCCGGCATTGCGACGCGCTTTGTCTATATCGAGGACGTCGGTTGGGCGGACGACGCGCAGTGCTTCGTCGATGGTGATGGCGAGGAAATCGCAATCTTGTGCAAGCTCTATCCCTGGGAATGGATGATCAAGGACGCGTTCGGTCCGCATTTGCTGCAGGCGAAGATGCGCGTGATCGAGCCGCCGTGGAAGATGCTGCTGTCGACCAAGGGCCTGCTGCCCATCCTGTGGGAATTGAATCCGGGTCATCCCAACCTGCTGCCGGCGTCGTTCGATCGCTTTCGCATTTCCGGCGACTACGTCCAGAAGCCGATGTATTCGCGGGAAGGCGCCAACGTGACCGTCTATCGAGGAGGCGAGGTGCTGCGCGAGGGCGGAAGCTATGGCGAGGAGGGATGGATCTATCAGGCGTATACCGAGATTCCGAAATTCGACGACAGCTACGTTACCATCGGATCCTGGATCGTCGGCGACGAGCCGGCTGGAATAGGCCTGCGCGAAGATGCGACGCCCATCACCCGCAACACCAGCCGCTTCGTTCCGCATTACTTCATTTGAGCGCGGATCCGATCGGCGTTCGCACGCCGCTTTGCCAGTTCCGATGACAACACGAGGAGCATGACATGAACAATCTGTGGCAATCGATTGCCGGCTTTCCGGACTTCCTGCTCTACTTCGTGCTCGCGCTCGCGTTGCTGGCGCTTTTCGTTGCGATCTATGTCCGCGTGACGTCGTATCGGGAGATTGCGTTGATCCGCGAAGGAAACATCGCCGCGTCGATTTCGCTTTCGGGAGCGGTGATCGGTCTTGTGCTGCCGCTCGCGAGCGCGATCGCGCACAGCGTCAGCCCGCTGGACATGGTTGCCTGGGGAGTGATCGCGCTGGTCGTGCAACTCATCGTCTATGCCGTTACCAGCCGGCTGGTACCTCACTTCCGGGAAGCGATCGTGGCCGACCGCGCCGCGCCGGCCACCTTGCTGGCCACACTGGCGGTTTCCGCGGGCATTCTGAACGCGGCCTCGATGACTTATTGATTTTCCGAGCAGGCTCGCAAAACCGCATGCTAGCGGCGCTTGCGGGCATCACGCGGCTGGGCAAAAGAGGCCTCGAATCCTCCGACGCGTAGCTCCAGCGATTCGATCAGCGGCTCGTTGCCGAGCGCGTTCAGGTTCGACACGAGGTACCCGACCGGTGTTGCCGCGGTGTAGGTCCAACGAATCGCATCGGTGCCGCGTTCGTTGAGCAGCACGACAAGCACCTCCCGCTCGATCGCGCGCGTTGAGGTACGCGCACGGTTCCACCAGTCATACCATTCGCTGGCATGGGTCAGGCCGCGGCGCAGGGTAAGCGTACCGTACTGTGTTGCGAGGCGCTTGCGTGGCCCGATGACGATGCGCGCGTCGGGCAGCATGGCTTCGACGGCCCCGGTTCTCTCCATGCCTTCGACCTCGATGCGAAAGCGCATGTTGGTGAACGGCTGCCGATCCGGCGCTTGCATGACAGTGTGCTGGGTCGTTGTCGAGGGATGCGCTCACTGAACCCGTTCGATGCCTTCGTTCGCGAGCTCGAGCGTCTCGATCATGACGTCGTTGCCCGTCGCATTGAGCGCGCTCGGCTCGTACTTGATCGGCCATGCCATGCTTACGACGAAACGAGCGTGGTCGGCGCCCGTCTCGTCGGCGATCACGATGACGACCTGCCTGCGGTTCGCCGCCAGTTGACCGGCGATAATCTGCTTGTACCAGTTGTAGAGGTCGAGCGAATCGGCAACGCCGCGGCTGAGCCTGATATTGCCGAACTTGGTGAGCCCGGAAACTTTGCGCACGTGCGGAGGATCGGTGCCCTCGCGATAGTCGATCGCCTCGGTGGTCGTCGGGCCGATGATGGCGTCGCTGAAGCCCGCCACCGCGATGCCGTCGATCTCGACGCGGAAGCGGAAATTGCGCAGCGGATCCTTGCGGGCCATGAATTAACGCTCCTCGGTACCCTGCGCGGGTGCGCAGGCGCAAGTGCTCTGCGACAGCGGGTCGGATGACGCTGACGTACGCAAGGAGCGGCGCAAAATCGGGCGGGGCAGCGGACGGGACACCGTAATCGTAGAGCTAAGACGCGCGATGATGCTGCGCAGTATCGCTGATCGCATCCTGGTCAGGCAGCGCTACCGACCACGATTCGTATACCGCCTGCCGAGGCGTCTTCCAACGCAGCATCCAGATGTCCGGTCTCTGAAAAACCAGCTCCCCATGTCCGCCATTGGCATCCCCTAGCGCAAAGCCTAGCTGCGCTTCATTAGGCAGCCCGCAAAACTGAATAAAGGGGTTCCAGGGAGAGAGATGCGACTGAGCGATCGACAATGCCTCATCGAGACACCGATGCGCATGCTCGCGCACGGCAACGGCCTGCCGGGGCCGCTCCGGGAAGAGGGAAAAAAGGTGTGCCCACGCCGAGTCGGCTGCGGAGGCCCAGTCGGAAAAGCGAGAGTCACGCTGCTGCGTACCGTGGCGGGATGCGCGCGCATCCCGCTACGGTACGCAG
>DATNNK010000255.1:0-4498 GCA_035601875.1 Casimicrobiaceae bacterium
CGCGCCTGCTCGCCACCTGCTTGGAATCAGGAATCGCGTTGCACCGACGATGGTCCGGCGGTATAGCCAGACCTGTTCGCTCAATTCAGCGGAAAAACAGGAGTCACGCCGTCGGTAGCCGATAGTCCTTGAATTGCTCACGCAACGTAATCTTGGACAGCTTGCCGGTCGCGGTGTGCGGCAGCTGTTCGACGAAGACCACGTCGTCGGGCACGCACCAGCGCGCGACTTTGCCTTCGTAGAACTTGAGCATCGAATCCCTGCTGATTTCGGCACCCGATTTTTTGACCACAATCAGCAGCGGCCTCTCATCCCATTTCGGATGTCGCACCCCGATGACGGCTGCCTCCATCACCGCGGGATGGCCGATGGCGATATTCTCCAGATCGATCGAGCTAATCCATTCGCCTCCGGACTTGATCACATCCTTGGAGCGGTCGGTGATCTGCAGATAGCCGTCCGCATCGATCGTCGCGACGTCTCCGGTCGGAAACCAGCCGTCCACCGTGAGCGGTTTGCTGCCTTCGCTCTTGTAGTATTCCCGTATGACCCATGGACCCTTCACCAGCAGGTTGCCGAAAGCCTTGCCGTCGCGCGGCAGCTCGTTGCCTTCACTATCGACGATCTTCATCTCGACGCCGAAAAGCGGGCGGCCTTGCTTGAGCGAGAGTTTAAACGCTTCGGCAGCGGGAAGGCTGGCGTGCTTCGCCTTCGGGCAATTCACCGTGCCGACCGGGCTCATCTCCGTCATGCCCCAACCATGCATCACCCGCACGCCGAAATCATCCTGCAGCGTTCGAATGATCGCGGCCGGGCATGCAGCGCCGCCGATGGTCGTGACCTTCAAGGTCGAGAGCTTGAGCTTGTTCTGCTTCATGTAATCGATAAGGTTGAGCCATACCGTCGGCACACCCGATGCCGAATCGACGCGCTCCGTCTCGAGCAGCTCATAGACGCTCGCGCCATCGAGTCCCGCTCCCGGAAAAACGAGCTTCGCGCCGACGAGCGGTGCGGCATACGGGATGCCCCAGGCGTTGACGTGAAACATCGGAACGATCGGCAACACCACGCTGGACGCCGAGAAATTCTTGGCGTCCGGCAGCGAGGTCGCATAGGCATGCAACAGCGTCGAGCGATGGCCGTATAGCACACCCTTCGGGTTGCCCGTGGTGCCGGACGTGTAGCACAGCGCGGCCGCGGTGTTCTCGTCGAACTCGGGCCAGTCGAAATCATCGTTCTCGGCGGCGAGCAGGTCCTCGTAGCAAAGCAGGTCGGGGATTGCAACGTTCGGCATGTGGGCGCGATCGGTCATCGCGATCCAGCCCTTGACGCTCTTGCATGCGGGAGCGAGCCGTTCGATAAGCGGCACGAAGGTTAGGTCGAAGAAGCAGTAGCGATCCTCGGCATGATTGACAATGTAGGTGATCTGATCGGGAAACAGACGCGGATTGACGGTGTGGATCACCGCGCCCATGCCGGACACCGCGTAGTAGAGCTCGAAGTGGCGATAGCCGTTCCAGGCAAGCGTGCCGACGCGATCGCCCAATTGCACGCCTAGACGCGCCAATGCTCGGGCGAGGCGGCGTGCACGGACGTGGGCGGCGCGATAGGTGTAGCGGTGGATCGGGCCTTCGACAGTGCGCGACACGATCTCGGTGTCGCCGTGGTTCTTATCCGCGTGACGGATCAGCGACGAGATCATCAGCGGTTGATTCATCATCAGGCTGAGCACGACTCCTCCTTTCGGCCCACGGTCGAGCCACCGCGGCTCGACGTGTGCTTATCGCTTGTAAGCTCGCACCGCCAAGGAAGTCGAAACGCGTGTCTGTCAGAAGCCGAGGCGCGCTTTGCGGCCGCAGAGCTTTTTCGCGTCGATGTCTTCAGGAACCAGGAAGTCGCGGTTTGCAAGCCGCGCCGTGCCGAAGGCATCGAGAAGCAGTTTGCGCATATCCCGTGGGTGCAGGGTTGAGAGCCGCTCCACCACGGATTCCGACGGCTCACGGGGAAATGGCCAATGGTGAGCGTCGAGAATCTCGTGGTAGACCGCCAGCGCGATCGTGCGCCCGCCGTCCGCGTCGGGCTGCTCGATTGCGTAGACGTTCATCCTGTTCAAAATGGGTTCCGGGATCGTGCTCTCATCGTTCGCAGTGGCGACCCAGAGAATATGCGAAGCGTCCATGTCCACGTCGATGAATTCATCCTTGAAATGCGCCGCCGTATCGCGTTCTAGCAACGCGTAGAGCGCGCCCATCGGGTCGTAGCGCGAATCGCCGCCCGCTTTGTCGACTTCGTCGAGCACGATCACCGGGTTGGCGTATTCACGTTCAATGAGGGTCTGCGCCACCTTGCCGGGACGCGCGTTGTTCCACTGCGCGGAGGCGCCCGTAAGGACCCAGCCCGCCGTAAGCGAGCACATGGAAACGAATTCGAAGCCGGTGCCCAGTGCCTGGGCGAGCTTTTTCGCGAAATAGGTCTTGCCCAGTCCCGGTGCGCCCAGAAGCAGCATTGGCGTGAACTGCACCGCTTCGTTGCCGGCGACGGCCAGCGCCAAAGATTTGCGCAGATCGTCGATAACGTTGACAAAATTGGGCGATTGCTCGCAGAGGTCGTCGACGGCGGCCGCGGTCGACGGCTTGATGATATAGCGCGAGCCCCCAAGCGCCCGCATCCGGTCATACCAGCTTTTGAGGCCCTCGTTACGCCGGGCGGCACCGTCCCCGAGCGCTCGATCCACGTCGGTGACCGAATAGATCGGTTGCAGGTCGGCAAGCGGAATGATGGTTTCCATGTGTAGGTTTTTAGCTCCGTTTCTTGTTCAATGCATTAACCATGCCAAATTCGGCCGGCGGTGCCGAAACGTCGCTTGCGCGGCGCCAATTTTCCCGAGGACGATCCCACCGCCTGTACGGCGGCTTCCTGGGCGATTATCGCTTGTAATGCGGAATTTAGCTCGGTAGCATCGACATATTAACGGACCGGACCGGGGCGTTCGCCAAATGCCGCTCCCGGCCACGACGTCCACCCGGGCTCGCAACATGCGAACCAACGGATCGAGGAGGAGCTATGCGCGAAAGCCCGTGTTGTCACAGTTCCCTATGGCTCGCCCTGGCCGCAATGCTCCTCACCGCGCCGGCAATCGCCGAGGTCAAGATTGCCTGGATAGATCCGCTCAGCGGCGGCGCCGCCAGCGCAGGCATCAATGCCCAAAAGCACATGACGTACCTGATCGATCGCTTGAACGCCGCCGGCGGCCTCAACGGCGAGAAGGTCGCACTGCTCTCCTACGACAACAAGGTCGATCCGCAGGAATCGCTGATCGCCCTGAAGAAGGCGCTGGACGACGGAGCGCGGTTTGTATTTCAGGGCAACGGCAGTTCGGTCGCCCTTGCAATCACCGACGCGGTGCTCAAATACAACGAGCGCAATCCAGGCAAGGAAGTGCTGTTCTTCAACTATGCCGCGGTCGATCCGGTCTTGACCAACGACAAGTGCAATTTCTGGCATTTCCGTTTCGACGCCGATGCCGACATGAAGATGGCGGCGCTGACCGACGCCATCGCCAAGCAGACGCAGATCAAGAGCGTCTACCTGATCAACCAGGATTATTCGTTCGGAAGGGCCGTCGCCGCGGCTGCAAAGAAGATGCTTGCAGAGAAGCGCCCCGACATTAAAATCGTCGGCGACGAGTTGCATCCGCTGCAGAAGGTTCAGGACTTCTCGCCCTACGTCGCCAAGATCAAGGCGTCCGGCGCGGACACCGTCATTACCGGCAACTGGAGCAACGACATGTTGCTCTTGATCAAGGCCGGCAAGGATGCGGGACTCAAGGTGAACTGGTACACCTACTACGGCGGCGCGCTGGGTTCGCCGAGCGCGATCGGCAAGGACGGTCTCGGCATCGTCAAGCAGATCAGCGAATATCACAACAACGCGCTCCCCGAGCTCGATCCTGATGTTGCCGCCTTCAAGAAGCGCTTCACCGGCAAGGACGACGAGTTCGGATACTATCGCCTCAAGACGACGTTCGACATGATCGCCGCGGCCGCGAGCAAGGCCAAATCGAACGATCCGGTGAAGCTCGCCAAGGCGCTCGAAGGGATGAAGGTGAACACGACCGTCGGCGAAGCGGAGATGCGAGCCGACAATCACCAGATTCTCCAACCGATGTTCGTCTCGACATGGTCCGACAACGTCAAGTTCGATGTCGAGAAGACAGGGCTGGGGTTCAAGACCGACGTCAAGCTTAACGCCAAGGACACGGCGCTTCCGACGACCTGCAAGATGCAGCGGCCCGCTTAAGGCCCGGTCCGGCGCGACGCCGAGAGAGCGACGCCGTGCTCGAGCTCATCACCTTCTCGCTCCTGAACGGCATCGTCTACGGACTGCTGCTTTTCATGCTCTCCAGCGGCCTTACGCTGATCTGGAGCATGATGGGCGTGCTCAATTTTGCGCACGCGAGCATGTTCATGCTCGGCGCGTATTTTTCCTACCAGATCGC
>DATNNK010000256.1:0-7002 GCA_035601875.1 Casimicrobiaceae bacterium
GCAGAAGCTGCCCTCATTTCTGATCAAGCAACGCAGGCTCTACCAGCGCGGGCTTCTTGCCTGGCTGCACGGAGACGAGGAGGCTGCCCGCGCGATGCGCGATGCGATCCAGGGCATCGAGGACGTTCAAACCCACTCCTCTCAGCGCTCGTTTTGGTGGACGGTGGGAGCGCTGCTCGAAAGCATCGTCGAAAAGGGTGTTGAAAGCGGTTTTGGCGTCAAGCAGCTTTGCGGCCGCGTCGATCTTCAGATCAGACGCTTTGTCGAGGGCTCGGCCAAAGTCGCCGACCGCATGCGCCGAGAGGTGCTTTATTACGTTGCGATCAGCGCTCCGGTGGGGCCGCAAGTGCAGGCAGTGCAGCGCGCGTACCGATTGCCCGGTCTGATTCCGACCGCCGAAGTGCTGTCCGCCGACGTGGTGCGCGTGCAGCCGCTGCTGCGCGAAGCGCGTGAGCTGCTCTCCTCGACCAAGGACTTGTGGCTGAAGCTGACCGGCGGCCGCCCCGAGAATCTGCCCAAGCTCAAACAGAATCTTTCCCAGCTGCGAGACAAGACCGCGGCGATAGGCGAACCATCCTTGTCGCGTCTTGCGGCCACGCTGGCGAGCCGGCTCGACAAGATCGGCACCACGGCGGTTCCGGAGGCCATGGCGATGGAATACGCCACGGCGATCCTTCTCGCTGAATCGGCGGTCGAGAATTTTGCAGCGCATTCACCCGATTTACCGAAGCAGGTCGAGGCGATGGTGGCGCGGCTCGATGCGGCGCAGCAGAACAAACCGATCACCGGCGCGGCGTCGGCGCCACTCCTCGACGAAATGGCGCGTCGCGCGCAGGAGCGATTGCTCCTGGCGCAGGTCGCGCGCGAGATCCAGGCCAACCTGCGTCATATCGAGCAGGTGCTCGACGCTTTTTTCCGCGATCACTCCAAGCGTGCCGAGCTGGCGACTCTCGCCCACGACAGCAAGCAGATCGCGGGTGCGCTCAAGATGCTCAGCTTGGACCGGGCCGAGCAGCTGCTCACGCTCTGCCAGCAGCAGATCGACGAATATGTCAAGCCTGATACGCCGGTCGAGAACGAGGACCTGGAGCTGCTCGCCGAATCGCTCTCCGGGCTTGGCTTCTACATCGAGGCGGTCGAGCAGCAAAGACCCGACCGTGACAGGCTGATCGAGCCTCTCCTGGCGCAGCGGCTGGGGATCGCGCCCACCGCTCCGGCCGCCGAGGACGATACGGTCGAGAGCGCAGTGGCTGATTTGCAGGTCGCGCTGCCCGCGACTTTGGCCGCATTTCAGCGTGCCCCGGGGGATGCACCGGCGCGCGAGCGTCTTGCAGTCGACCTGACAACGCTCAAGGAAGACGCCAAGCTTCTCGGCGACGTGCGCCTCGAGGAAGGCGCCGTCGCGGCGCTGGCGGAACTTTTGCATGCACCTATGGGCGACACCGCGGCGCTGCAGGAAGCCGTGGCGGCGATCTCGTCAACTGGGTCGGCTGAGCCGGCGCCGGCGCCGTCCGACGAAACCATGCGTTTGCTCGAGACCGACGCCTCGCAGTTCGATGCCGAGCTGCTCGACATTTACTTGACCGAAGCCGATGAGGTGCTTGACGCGATCGCCTCCAGCGCGGTCGAGCTCAAGGCGCGTCCGGACGACCGCGAGGCGCTAACGACGATACGGCGCGGCTTTCACACCTTGAAAGGCAGCGGACGCATGGTCGGCCTGACCGAGCTTGGTGACCTCGCGTTCGGCGTGGAACAAGCGCACAACCGGCTGCTCGAGGATGACCGGCCGGCAACGCCGGCGGTGCTCGCCTTGATCGACCTGGCGCAAACGAGTTTTCGGGAGTGGTTGAACACGCTGCAACAAACCGGACGCGTTACACCCGATCCCGCGCCGCTTCGTGCGGCGCTGGCCGAAGCGGAGGCCGAGCTGCCCCTCCCTCAAATGGCGGCATTAGCTGAGGCGCAAGAACCGTCGCCTCCTCCCGCTCGCCTGCTGCAAGCCACACCCAACCTCTCGGCGATCGAGGTGATCGAGCTCGACGATACCGCGCTGCCTTATAGCGATCGTCCGGTTGGCGATTCGATGCCTGTCATCGATAGTGCCGAGATCATCCAATTCAAGCCGATCGCCACCGTGCGTTCCCTGCCGTCTGCGGTGGAACCCATGCGTCCACCTGCGGAACCGGACGAGATTACCGTCGGCGACGTCACCTTATCGACGGCACTCTTCCGCATACTTTGTGACGAAGCGCAGCAGCATCTCGCCACACTCGATGCAGAGCTGCAGGCGCTCCAATCCGAATCGAGCGCGACTCCTTCGCAGGCGATGGTGCGCGCGGCTCATACGCTCTGCGGCATCCACCGCACCGGCGGCTTCCCGTTGGTGGCGACGGTCTCCAAAGCACTCGAGGTATGCCTGCTCGGCTTGCAGGAGCGTGGCGCACCGCTGCCGGGCGCCGCGCAGCCGGTGCTTGCACGCGCGATCGCGGGACTGACCGCGATCAGCGGGCGGGTACGCAGCCGCGATGGATTTCGCCCTGCAGACGAGGCCGAGGGGGCGGAAATTATCGTCGAGCTCGACACGCTGCGTCAGGAAACGCAGCCCGAGCCCGAGGACCGCGACAGCGAAACTGTCGCCGCTCGCATGGCCGAGGCGGACGAAACGATGCCGCCCCACCCCACACCCGTTTCGAGCACGCCGCCACCGCCGGTTGCGGCCCCGACAGCCGAGCGCCCGACGCTGACGATAGCCGATCGTCCGATCCTGACTGCGGTCGTAACATCAGCCGCCGCCGCGGAGCCATGGCCTCCGTCTTCTTCCGCGCCACGCGCTGCGGCCGCGGTGGCCGCAACGGGCGCGTCTGCCGCCGCCGAAACGCTCGCCAACATCCACGATGACGTCGACCGGCAGGTGCTGCCGATTTTTCTCGAGGAAGCCGCGGAATTGTTCCCGCAAACCGGCGAGCAGCTTCGCGCCTGGCGGCGCAAGCCCGCCGACAAGGACGCGTCCCAGGCGCTGCAGCGCACGCTGCACACGTTCAAGGGCAGCGCGCGCATGGCCGGCGCAATGAGGCTCGGCGAGCTTGCGCATCTGATGGAAAGCCGGCTGTCCTCGGGCGATGTGGTCACGCCGGCGTCGCCGGAGCTTTTCGACGCGCTCGACAACGATCTCGACCATGTCGCGTTCGTGCTCGACCGTCTGCAAAAAGGCGAGTTCGATACCGCGCTGCCGTGGATCGGTGAGGAAGCGGCCGCGGACGTCGCGGCAACCGCGGAGTCATCGATAGCGTCACCGACGACACCAGCGGTGGCTTCGGCATTGCCCGTAGCGACGCAGCCGGATATGGTCGCAGCCAGCGCGGTGGCCGGGGAGCCGACCGGCTCCGATACCGAGGCCCGGGCGATGCTGCGCGTGCGTGCGGACCTTATCGATCGTCTGGTCAATGAGGCGGGCGAGGTCGCCATCACTCGCGCCCGCGTCGAAGGCGAGCTGCGCTCGCTGAAGGGCAATCTGCTCGAACTGACCAGCAGCGTGATTCGCCTGCGGTCGCAAGTTCGCGAAATCGAGATCCAGGCCGAATCACAGATCCAATCGCGGATGTCGATGGTCAACGAGGCGGCGGAAGGCTTCGATCCCCTGGAGTTCGACCGCTACACGCGATTCCAGGAGCTGACGCGAGGCCTCGCCGAAGGCGTCAACGACGTTTCGACAGTCCAGCAATCGCTGCTGAAGAATCTCGACGAGGCCGATGCGGCGCTCCTGGCGCAAGCGCGGCTTTCCCGCGACGTGCAGCAACAACTGTTTTCGATTCGCACGGTTCCCTTCGGCAGCTTGTCGGAGCGTCTCTACCGCATTCTCCGTCAAACAGCCAAGGAGCTCGACAAGCGCGCGAATCTCGAGATACGCGGAACGCAAGTCGAGCTCGATCGTTCTGTGCTGGAAAAACTGGTCGGACCACTCGAGCACCTGCTGCGCAATGCGCTGGACCATGGCATCGAGAGCCGTGAAACGAGGCGAAATGCGGGCAAACCGGAAACCGGCGAGATAACGCTCAACGTGCGCCAGCAGGGCAATGAAATCGCGATCGAGCTGACCGACGACGGCGCAGGACTCGATCTCGGACGCATCCGCGAAAAGGCGCGCGCACAGGGCCTGATCACGCGTGACGTGGAACCGACCGAGGCACAGCTCATCGAATTCATCTTCGCTCCGGGATTTACCACCGCCACAACCGTGACGCAGATTTCCGGTCGCGGCGTGGGAATGGACGTCGTTCGCTCGGACATCGCCGCCCTCGGCGGACGGGTCGACGTCGCCAGCGATCCCGGAAAAGGAACGTCGTTCACCGCCTACCTCCCGCTCACGCTGGCGGTTGCGCAAACGGTGCTGGTCAAGGCAGGCGGGCGACTGTGGGCGCTTCCCGCGCCCATGGTCGAGCAGGTACAGCAGATTAAGGACAAGGATCTGATCAACCTTTATCTGACCCGCGAGGTTTCCTGGCAGAACCGAAAATACCCGTTTTTCTATTTGCCGCGGCTGCTCGGCAGCGCGGGCCACAATCCGGAGACTTCGCGCTACAACTCGGTGCTTCTGCTGCGCAGCGGACACACGCTGGCCGCCGTTCATGTCGATGAGATGATCGGCAACCAGGAAGTGGTCGTGAAAAACATCGGGCCGCAACTCGCGCGCGTGTCCGGGATTTCCGGCGCGACCGTGCTGGGCACCGGTGAAGTTGTTTTGATCATCAATCCGGTGCAGCTTGCGCAGCGCCTGGATACCGCTGCCGAAGCACCGATGGTGGTCAAGACTGCGCAGGCGGCCGCCGCCGCTGCTGCGGCTGCAGCGGCCGCGGGGCCGCCGCTGATCATGATCGTCGACGATTCGCTGACCGTGCGCAAGATCACCAGCCGGCTCCTCATGCGTGAAGGATTCGCCGTGGTCACCGCCAAGGACGGCCTCGACGCGCTGCAGTTATTGACCGAGCGTATGCCGGATGCGATCCTGCTCGACATCGAGATGCCGCGGATGGACGGGTTCGAATTCGCGAAGACCATTAAGGCAGACATCAACCTTGCGCACATTCCTATCATCATGATCACGTCGCGCACCGCCGAAAAGCATCGCAACCGTGCCAAGGAGCTCGGCATCGACGCCTATCTCGGCAAGCCCTACCAGGAAGAAGAGCTGATGCGTAATCTTCGGGAGCTAGTCGCGCTGCATACCGTGTGACGGCTGGTTTGCGACGAAACGCGGCGCGAGTTTTCGCGCCGCTTTTTTTTGCGCTGCATTGCCTCCCAAGAAAACGCGTTTGCCAAGCCGGCCCGCGTTGAACGGGCACCAAGCGCTGCCCAAGGTCATGATTTAAGGGGCGGCGAACCGGCTGCCATCGGACGAAACTCGAATCCAAGCTGGGCCAAGGTAGAATTGTGGAAATCGTCAAGGAGGCAAAGAGCATGGCGCAATTCGCCACGGAGAATATCCGCACGCTGGCGCTGGTGGGTCACGGAGCGTCAGGCAAGACCACGCTTGCCGAAGCATTGCTGCTGAAGTCGGGGTCGGTCCAGGTCGCCGGCTCGGTCGAACGCGGCTCCGCCGTCAGCGATTTCGATCCGCTGGAGCGGGCGTGGCAGCATTCGTTGCGCGCGTCGGTGCTGCATCTGGAAACGCAAGGGACGCGAGTGCACATGATCGACACTCCCGGCTTTCCCGATTTCATCGGCCAATCGATCGGCGCGCTCGACGCGGTGGAAACGGCAGCCGTCGTGATCAATGCTTCGTCCGGCATCGAAATGATCGCTTCGCGCATGATGGACTGGGCCGCACAGAGGAGGTTGTGCCGACTGGTGATTGTCAACAAGATCGACGCCGAGAATGTCGATCTGCCCGGGCTCCTGACCGCGATTCAGTCCGCATTCGGCAAGGAATGCCTGCCGATCAATCTTCCCTCGGACAATGGGCGGCGTGTCGTCGATTGTTTTTTCAATCCCGCGGGCGAGTCCGATTTTTCCTCCGTCGCCGACGCGCATAGCGCCCTGGTGGACCAGGTCGTGGAAGTCGACGAAGCACTGATGTCGCTCTACCTCGAGCAAGGCGAGATTTCCCCCGACCAGCTGCATGCGCCGTTTGAGAAGGCGTTGCGCGAAGGCCACCTGGTGCCGGTATGTTTTGTTTCGGCGCGCAATGGCGTCGGAATCCAGGAACTGCTGGACATCTTCGTGAAGCTGCTCCCGAATCCCGCCGAAGGAAATCCGCCGTTGTTCATCAAGGGCGAGGGCGACAACGCCGTCGAATTCCGTTCCGAGCCCAACCCGAAGAAGCACGTTCTGGCGCACGTGTTCAAGGTGGTGATGGACCCTTTCGTGGGCAAGCTCGGCATTTTCCGCGTCCATCAGGGGACGGTCACGCGAGACACTCAGCTCTTCGTGGGCGCGAGTCGAAAGCCATTCAAGGTCGGCCACCTGTTCATGCTGCAGGGCGGGAAGAACGTCGAGATCGACAGCGCGGTGCCGGGAGACATCGCGGCGGTGGCCAAGGTCGACGAAATCGAATTCGATTGTCTCCTGCACGACTCGCACGACGAAGACCATATCCACATGCGCCCCCTGGAATTTCCGACGCCGATGCAAGGTGTCGCGCTGGCGCCGAAAAAGCGCGGCGACGAGCAGCGAATCTGGGAGGTGCTGCATCGCATGACGGCGGAGGATCCGACGCTGGTGGTCGAGCACGATCCGAACAGCAACGAAACCGTGCTGCGCGCGCTGGGCGAGTTGCATCTGCGCTCGGTTCTCGAGCGCATGTCGACGCAGTTCAAGCTGGAGATCGAGACCCGGCCGCCGCGCATTCCGTATCGCGAAACGATCACCGCGCCGGCGGACGGTTTTCACCGTCACAAGAAGCAGACCGGCGGCGCGGGTCAGTTCGGCGAGGTGTCGCTGCGCATCGAGCCGCGGGCGCGCGGAGCGGGCTTCGAATTCGTCGACTCGACCAAGGGCGGTGTCATT
>DATNNK010000257.1:0-3805 GCA_035601875.1 Casimicrobiaceae bacterium
ATGCCTTGAAATGGGTCGGCCCGTCCGGCATGAAGGCCTGACCGGAGACGTGGCCGAGAGGCTGAAGGCGGCGGTTTGCTAAACCGTTATACGGTCAAAAGCCGTATCGAGGGTTCGAATCCCTCCGTCTCCGCCATCTTCTCGGACCTGTGCAGATCGGACGACGGTGTTAAGCCGCCGACGCCGCTTGGCGCGATGCTTCCGCCGGACGCTCGAACAGCATCCGCCGTTCGAAGAAGGTCGAACGGAAGAAGGGGTAGCGATGGTTCACTTCCTCATGCTTGGTGCGGTTGTAATCGAGCATCATCAGAGTCAGCGGCTTGATCAACGGCGGATAGGGCCGCGGCGTGCAAACAGTGCGAAAACCGAACACCCGCCTATAATAGGCGTTGTGCTCGGTCCTGACGGTCGCGAGCAAGTAATCCGCGTTGAAATAGTCGCACGCTATCCACGGAAGCCGCACGGTTAAGTAAGGCAGCTGCGGATACAGCCTTGTCAGCGACGACTCCGCGACAAATCGGGACGGGTCGATGATAATTTTGCCGGCCTGGAGTTCCGGCAGCAGAACATCGGCAAAAACCGGCAGCGCCGGCATGTCGGTATGCTGCGGAGAGGTGATGTGCAGGCGGATCGAACTCGCCAGCTGGTTATCGATATAAACCCCGAATATCCATGTGTTCTTCGAGCCGTCGAAGCCATCCGTCAGCCGCTTGCTGATTCCCGGCGCGAGGGCTCCTTCTCTGACATAGGCGTCGTAGCGAAGACGGAAGATCGGCTCCAGATCTTCCGGCGATTCCGCAAGGCGGTAATCAACCCGATCCAAAAGCCGCGCCACGCGATCCGCAAAAGTCTCCGTCGACGCAGGTGCCGCGACGCCCATAACCGGGCCCCTCATTTGGCTGGCGAACTGCCGGCCTATTGAGGAAGGTTAACGCGGGGTTAACGACAGCGCAAAGTATCAAGTCGTTGTTAACCATAATTTTAACCTTAGTTTGTAAGGCTTTTAGAACACCCGGCGCATGCAAGATAGCGACGTTACGGTATTACCGACGCGGAATACAAAAATCTGGATTTTTGACGCGTGCCGGCCTCAAGCGATTTCTGCGACGTGCCGCGGAGCGCCGGCTGCCATTGCATTTAAAAGTTTGCGAATGGAACTGCTGGGAATGGCGGGACTGAACAGATAGCCCTGCGCCTCATCGATGGTCTTTTCGCGCGCGACGAGCGCAAGCTGCTCTTCGGTCTCAATGCCTTCTACCACTACGCACATGCCGAGCTCGGCCGAGAGACGCGCCACGCCGCCAAACAACGTCAGCAAGCGTTTGCTGGACTCGATCCCCTGCAGGAACGAGCGGTCGATCTTCACCTTGTGCAACGGGAAGTTATGCAGATAGCTCAAGCTCGAGTGACCGGTGCCGAAATCGTCGAGTGAGATGCGCACGCCGAAATCGCTCAGTTCCTGCAGCGCCGCGCGCGTCGTCTCGGTATCCTCGAGCAGCGCCGATTCCGTGATCTCGATCTCGAGTCGCTCCGGCGGGAGGCCGGAGGCCGCGAGCGCATGGCGCACGACCGCAACCACATCGCCGCGGCGGAACTGAATCGGTGACAGATTGACGGCGACGCACACGTCGGCGGGCCATTTCATGCACTCGGCGCAGGCCTGGTGCAGCACCCAGTTGCCGATCTCGACGATGAGCCCCATCTCCTCGGCGACCTGAATGAACTCGCCGGGGAACATCATTCCGCGCGTCGGGTGCGGCCAGCGCAGCAGTGCCTCGCAGGTGGTAATGCGGCGCGTTTTCAGATTGAGAAGCGGCTGATAGTAGACCTCGAAGGCGCCGCTCAAGACGGCATCGCGCAGGTCGAACTCGAGGCTCCGCCGCGCCTGGGCCTGGGCGTCCATCTCTGGTTCGAAGAAGCACCAGGCCGCCCTCCCCTCAGCCTTGGCCCGGTAGAGCGCCATATCGGCGTTCTTGAGGAGCGCATCGGCATTATCGCCGTCCTCGGGCGCGAGCGCGATGCCGACGCTGGCGCCGATTACGATCTGATGGATGTCGATCTCGTAAGGCATGGCGATCGCATCGACGAGACGCTTGGCGAGCGCATCGATCTCCTCGCGGCGGGTTACTGGCGCCTGCAGAATCACGAACTCATCCCCGCCGAAACGCGCGACAATGTCGGATTCGCGCACGAGCCTGCGCAGACGGTCCGCGACCGCCGCGAGCACCTGGTCCCCGCAACGATGACCGAGGGTGTCGTTCACATGTTTGAACTGATCGAGATCAATGAATAGCAGCGCGCAGTGGCCACTGCGCCGCGTAAGCGCCAGTGTGCGATCCATCTGCTCGCGAAAGAACGTCCGGTTCGGCAGCCCGGTTAAGGCATCGTAGTGCGCGAGATAACTGATCTTGGCTTCCGCGTTCTTGCGCTCGGTAATGTCTTCCACCAGCACCACTGACCCGCCGTTCTCCATCGGATGGAAGGTGAGCGCGAGCGTGCGCCCATCGCGAGCTTCCACGGCCAGGTTGCCGTCGATTTCGCCCGAGAGATAGCCCACCAGATCGGCGGCGATGCGCTCCACTCGCGGCGCCGAGATGACACCGGCGCGGGCGCACTGGCGCAGCAGTTCGCGCAGCGACAGGCCCTTGTGCGCCCCCGCGATCGAGATGCCGAGTAGCTCGGCGAGACGTCGGTTGGCCACCAGCACCCGTTGCTCGGCATCCAACATGCAGAGACCGTGCGGCATATTGTTGAGCGCGGCGTCGAAGCGGCCCGCAAGCAGCGTGACGTTGCGATTGGCGACAAGTATGTCGTGCAACATTCGACGCAATCGGTCGGCCATAAATTTCAGACTGGCAAAGAACGGAATGAGCAGGACGAATGCAAAAAGTGCATGGTAGATGGTTCCGAACGCCAGCAGCGCGACTATCAGGGGAAGGCCCCCGCAAACGATTTGGCTGACGACCAGATTGTTAGACGCGAAATTCCGACCTGAGATTCCTACCATGTAGGCAACGGCCGCACATAAGCTGAACAGAAGAACGTAAGAGTCCGAGCTGGTGGCGAAGGCAACAAAAACCCATACCCCCAGCAGCGCATAAAATGCCGCCGCGCCGACGCCGTAACGGATGACCCACTTTTTCGCTGCTTGAACCGTTATAATATTTTGGCGGTTGCGAGCGTAATCGCGCACATCCCAGGCGCGCACGGAACCCAAAATCGCTAGCGCCAACGCACAAACCCAAAGTATCATCCCCCCGCTCATCCCTGCGACGATCAGGGCGACACTCACTACAGCAATGGACCCGACAAACAGGGTGCGGGCGTCGCTGTACAGCGAATCCACCATCGGGATGTGGATTTCCTTCGGCAGAAGTCGATTCTGCCGCGCTCGCCGAAATTGGGGCCACTTAGGCATGCGATGCCATTTCTAATGACCGTCAAATGTCTCCAATCGGAGTGAAGATATCGTTCAGCATTTTCATACGAAGGGCCTGGGAGGCAGTATCACGATGCACGAACAGCATCCCTGAGTTGCATGATCTACGATTAACAACCGAAAGCAGCGGCATAACGAAGAGGCCGGCGCCTCTCGGCACCGGCCCCCTCGCGGCACTCAAAAATTTCCCGTCCCCGAGTGCCTTAGTGCGTGGTCAGCCATTCACGCGCGGCGCGCTGGGCCGCGGCGATCTCGATTTCCGACATCTCGGCGGCGAGTTCGCGCCGGTGCTGTACCGCTTCGCGGTTGCCGCGGGCGGCCGCCAGATTGAACCACTTGTGGGCCGCGATGCGATCCGCCAGGCCC
>DATNNK010000258.1:0-5631 GCA_035601875.1 Casimicrobiaceae bacterium
CCGCGTCTGGAACAGGTCTCGGCCGCCGGGCCTCAACGCGTCCCACGCGAGCCACAAGAGATAGGCAGCGCCGACATAGCGCATCGCGTCGTAGAGTATCGGGACCGTCAGAAAAATAGCCGATAGTCCGAGCGCTGCGGCGACGACGTGAAACACAAATCCGAACGAAGTCCCTGCCAGCGATACGATGCCGGCGCGGCGACCCTGACACAATGTCCGCGACACGAGATAGAGCAGGTTGGGGCCCGGAGTGAGCGCCAGCAGCAAGCACGCCAGAGCGAACAATCCAAGACTTTGCGTCGAGGGCATCAGCGGCGGGTCTCGATCACCACGGAAGCTCCTTGCCCGTGTAATCGAAGAAATGACCGCTGACGCGCGATTCCGCGCCTTCGATCACCGCGCGCATGCCGGTGACGCTTGTCTCGGCGTCGATATCGGCGCCGGCTCCTCCCATGTCGGTCTTGACCCATCCGGGGTGCAGCGCAATCGCCGTTACGCCGCGCGAGGCGAGCTCCAGCGATATCGCTTTCACCACGGCGTTCAGCGCCGCCTTGCTTGCGCGATAGAGGGCGCTGCCCGCGTTGTTCATCGCGCCGATGCTTCCCATTCGACTCGACACGTAGGCGATCTTGCCTCCCGGCCGCAGGTGGTCGGCGAGTGCGGCGGAGATCCACATCGGCCCCAACACGTTGGTGTGCATGACCTGGTCGAAGTCGGCCTGCGTTACCGGGCTCAGCACCGGCGCGCGTGCGCCGGAGACGCCGGCGTTGCAGACGATGAGGTCGATGCTGGTCCCGGCCAATCGTCTGGACGCCGCGCTCACATCGGCGGCTTGGGTCACGTCCAGCTTCATGACTTCGGCGCCGGCGCTGGCAAGCTCATGGGCAGCGTCGGGATCGCGGCAGCAGCCGATCACCCGCCAGCCGTCCTGCCGGTACTGACGGGTGAATTCGAGGCCCAGCCCGCGATTCGCTCCGGTGATCAACGCCAGCGGCATGAGCGTCAGGCAAGCTCGATGGCGAGCGCGGTCGCCTCGCCGCCGCCGATGCACAGGCTTGCCATGCCGCGCTTCTTACCCAGCTTTCGCAGGGCTCCCATCAGCGTCACGACAATGCGCGCGCCCGAAGCTCCGATCGGATGTCCGAGCGCGCACGCGCCCCCATGGACATTGACCTTCTCCGCCGGCAGGTCGAATTCCTTCATCGCCGCCATCGTCACCACCGCAAAAGCCTCGTTGATCTCGTAGAGATCGACGTCCTTCGGTGTCCATCCGAGCTTGGCGTAAAGTTTCTTCATCGCACCAACCGGGGCAGTCGTGAACCAGCCGGGTTCCTGCGCGTGCGTTGCGTGGTCGAGGATGATCGCGAGCGGCGCAAGTCCCTTTTTTTCCGCGAGCGAGCGGCGCATCAGAACCAGCGCCGCCGCGCCGTCGGAAATCGAGCTCGAGTTCGCCGCGGTGACCGTGCCGTCCTTCCTGAAGGCGGGCTTGAGGCCGGGAATTTTTTCCGGGCTCGCCTTGCCCGGCTGCTCGTCCTTGTCGATGAGAAGCTCACCTTGGCGGCCGGCGACCGTCACCGGCGCAATCTCCCAGCCAAACGAGCCGTCGTTGTTGGCGGCCAGCGCCCGCGACAGAGAACGCATCGCGAATTCGTCCTGAGCCTCACGGGTGAATTGAAACTTGTCCGCGCATTGTTCGGCAAAAAAGCCCATCAGCTTGCCCTTGTCGTAGGCATCCTCGAGCCCGTCGAGGAACATGTGGTCGCTGACGCTGCCGTGCCCCATGCGCATGCCGGAGCGTGCCTTGGGCAACAGGTAGGGCGCATTGCTCATGCTTTCCATGCCGCCAGCGACCATGATGTCGGCGCTCCCAGCGATGATCGCGTCGTGCGCGAGCATGGCCGCTTTCATCGCCGAGCCGCACATCTTGGATAGCGTCGTGCAATTGGTCGACAAGGGCAGTCCGGCCTTGATCGATGCCTGCCGTGCGGGTGCCTGTCCCTGGCCCGCCATGAGGCAGTTGCCGAAGATCAGCTCCTCGACTTCTGCGGGTTTGATTCCCGCGCGCTCGACCGCCGCCTTGATCGCGACGCCCCCCAGGTCACTCGCGGCCAGCGTGGCGAAGTCGCCCTGAAAACCGCCCATGGGCGTTCGCGCGGCGCCGACAATGGCGATGGGATCATTTTGCAAGATGTCTCTCCTTGGCGTGGTCGACGCTATGCGCCGGGCCCTTGTGCCGTCCGTGGCGCCACTGAGCCTACAGACGCGTCGCCGCCGCGATCCAGCGTGCCTGCTAGCCCTCGGCCGCGATAGCTGCAGCGGCCTTGCTGCGATTGCGTCGCGGCCGGCGGACAAGGTCTCCATTGCAATTGGGGCAGACGCCGTTGAGCGCGTTGGCGCAGGTGGCGCAGAAAGTACATTCGTAGCTGCAGATGAATGCACCATCCTCGTCGGGCGCAAGCGGCCACGCGCATCGCTCACATCGTTGGCGCATTTCGAGAGCCATATCGTCCCTATTCGCCCCTGGTCGTCCCAACCGCTACTTCGTCTCGTTGAACAGCTCGCGGCCGATCAGCATCCGCCTGATCTCGGAGGTGCCGGCACCGATCTCATACAGCTTGGCGTCGCGCCACAGGCGCCCGGTCGCATATTCGTTAATGTAGCCGTTGCCGCCGAGCGCCTGAATCGCCTCACCGGCCATCCACGTTGCCTTCTCGGCTGCGTAGAGTATCGCACCCGCGGCGTCCTTGCGCGCCAGCTCGCCGCGATCGCAGGCCTGCGCCACCGCGTAAACGTACGCCTTGCAGGCATTCATCGTCGCGTACATGTCGGCGACTTTGCCTTGCATGAGCTGAAACTCGCCGATGGGCTGACCGAATTGCTGACGCTCGTGCACGTATGGCAGCACGATGTCCATGCAGGCGTCCATGATCCCGAGCGGCCCACCGGCAAGCACGGCACGTTCGTAGTCCAGCCCGCTCATCAGCACGTTGACGCCACGTCCTTCCTCCGAGAGTACGTTTTCTTCCGGAACCTCGCAATCCTGGAATACCAGCTCGCAAGTATTCGACCCGCGCATGCCGAGCTTGTCGAGCTTTTGCGCGGTCGTGAATCCCTTCATGCCCTTTTCGATCAGGAACGCGGTGATGCCGCGCGGGCCGGCCGCGCTGTCCGTTTTGGCGTAGACGACCAGCGTATCCGCGTCGGGCCCGTTGGTAATCCACATCTTGTTGCCGTTGAGCACAAAGTGGTCGCCGCGGCGATCCGCGCGCAGACGCATCGATACGACGTCGGAGCCGGCGCCGGGTTCGCTCATGGCCAATGCCCCGACGTGTTCTCCGGAGACGAGCTTCGGCAGATATTTTCTCTTTTGCGCGACGCTGCCGTTGCGCCGGATCTGGTTGACGCAGAGGTTGGAATGCGCGCCGTAGGACAATCCAACCGACGCCGATGCGCGGCTGATCTCCTCCATCGCGATCACGTGCGCAAGATAGCCCATCGCGGTTCCGCCGTATTCCTCTTCGACGGTGATGCCCAGAAGCCCGATGTCACCCATGCGCCGCCAGAGTTCGGGTGGGAACCGGTTCTCCCGGTCGATGTCCGCCGCCCGGGGCGCGATGTCGTCGGCCGCGAATTGCTGCACGGTCGCGCGCAGCATGTCGATCGTCTCGCCGAGATGAAAGTTGAGCGATGGGAAATTGAGCACGGCCGCTCCGGTCAACGATCGGGCGTGCCGGCCATGACCATCAGCGTCTGTTGCATGATGGCGCACAGCGTGCGCTTGCCCGCGCGCTCGGCGTAGACTTCGCCGCGGGTGATCGCTAGAGTCCTGCCGGGTTTCACGATCTCCGCCTCCGCAATCAGGCGCTCGCCGACGGCGGGCGCGATCAGATTCAGCTTGTATTCGACGGTCAGCACGCTCGCATCCGCCGGAAACAGCGTGAAGCCCGCGTATCCGCCGGCAGCGTCGACGATGGCGCCGACGACCCCCGCGTGGATGTATCCGTGCTGCTGTGTGAGGTCATCCCGATAAGGCAACTCGACGCAACAATAACCGGGTCCAAGCTTGGCGAGGCGTGCCCCGATAAGCCGCATGGCGCCCTGCCGATCGAAGCTCGAGCGAACCCGTCGCTCGTAGTCCGGATCGGGAGGGACTGTCTCTCTACTGGTGCCCGGAAAGGATGCAAGCATGGCCAAGAATGGAAAAGTTCTTTCGGAACTCTACCTTACGTTTACGTAAACGTCAACGTTCGGAGCTTGAGCAGTCAGGCGTTCCCATTCGCTCCCGCCCGCAGCCGCCTCCTGCACTGCCGTTCCAGCGCATCGATCTCCGCGAGGACGATCGCGATGTCCTCCTTCTGCTGATTGAGCATGGCGCGGCGCTCGGCAAGCACCTGCAGGAATTTGACCAGTTGCGCCCGCTCCCCCTTGGTCGCCTCGTAAAGGTCGAGCAGCTCCCGGATCTCGGACAACGAAAGGCCGAGCCGCTTGCCGCGCAGAATCAGCTTGATGCGCACTCGCTCGCGCTCGGCGTAAACGCGCCTCTGTCCCGCGCGCTGCGGAGCAAGCAGGCCTTCGCCCTCGTAGAAGCGGATCGCGCGCGTGGTGAGCGCGAATTCCTTGGCGAGCTCGGAAATGCTGTAGGTAACGGGTTCCGACGGGGACGCAGATGGCATGGCAGCGGCGCAAAACGACCAAACGTGGAGAATCAACATACCATAATCGTGATGCATGAAAAGGAGGGCCACGCTTGACATGCCCCGGTGATTGAAAGACGATGCTGCGTCGCACAAGGCGCGGCGCTCGCGCTCTCCCGCGTTCCAGGCCGATGCTCTCGCAGTGAACGCCACCATCCCCTCGACTCTCGAGTTTCCCTTTTCGGCGCCGCCCGGTGGCGGCGCGACGCACGAGGTCGCCCCAGGCGTCCTGTGGCTGCGCATGCCGCTGCCCTTCGCGCTCGACCACATCAACCTTTGGCTGCTGGCCGATGGAGACGGCTGGACGCAAATCGACACTGGTTACGGCGACGCACCGACGCGCGCCCTGTGGAATTCACACTTCGCGACGACGCTCGACGCTCGTCCGATCACCCGCGTGATCGCAACCCATTACCATCCCGATCACCTCGGCAACGCAGCTTGGCTGTGTCAGCGTTTTGGGTGCACCGTCGCGATGCCCCAGGCGGAATACCTAACCGCGCATGCGATCGCCGAGGAGCACAGCGGCTTAGGCGTCGCCGCAATTGCGGCGCTGTTTCGCGCTCATGGCATGATCGCCGAGCACGTCGCGGCGCTCGAGAGGCGAGGCAATCAGTATCGACGTGGCGTTCCGGAGCTGCCCTTTTCTTTCCTGCGGATCCAGGCGCGCGACGAAATTTCCATCGGAGCCAACCGCTGGCAGGTTATTCCCGGCCACGGACACTCGCCGGAACACGCCTCGCTCTATTGCAAATCGATGAACGTCTGCATTTCCGGCGACATGCTACTGCCCAGAATCAGCACCAATGTCAGCGTCTGGCCGGTCGAGCCCGACGGCGATCCGCTGGCCCGCTTTCTCGATTCGCTTACGGCCTTCGCCGGCTTACCGCCGGATACGCTCATCCTTCCTTCGCACGGTCTGCCGTTTGTCGGCGCC
>DATNNK010000259.1:0-3856 GCA_035601875.1 Casimicrobiaceae bacterium
ATGCCTTGAAATGGGTCGGCCCGTCCGGCATGAAGGCCTGACCGGAGACGTGGCCGAGAGGCTGAAGGCGGCGGTTTGCTAAACCGTTATACGGTCAAAAGCCGTATCGAGGGTTCGAATCCCTCCGTCTCCGCCATCTTCATGAAATAGCTACCCGGTCTCAGGCGGCTGCCGACGCTGCGTGGCGCGGTGCGTCCGCAGGGCGCTCGAACAGCATCCGCCGCTCAAAGAAGGTCGAACGGAAGAAGGGGTAGCGCGCGTTCACCTGGTCCCGGGTGGTGCGGTACTCGAGCATCATCAAGCTAAGCGGCTTGATAAGCGAGTGATAGGGCCGCGGTGGACAGATCGGCTGCTGCCCGAATACGCGCTTGTAGAATGCGCGATGCTCGGGCCGCACCGTCGCGAGCACGAGCTGCGCATTGAAATACTCGCAGGCGAGCCACGGAATCCGCAGCGTCATGTAAGCAAGCTGCGGATGATCCCGCGCGGCGACAGAGTCGACGACGAAGCGCGACGGATCGACGATCACCTTCCCGGCCTGTAACTCCGGGACGAGGATGTCGGAAAAGGCCGGCAAGGCCGGCATCTCGCTCGCCGCTTCCGATGCGATGTGGATACGAATGGAGCTGACGAGACGGCCGTCGAGATACAAACCGTAGATCCAGGCGTTGTGAGATTCATCGAATGCATCCGCAAGTTTCTTGGCGCTCGTGGGCTCGATAGCGCCCTCACGATGGTATGCGTCATAACGAAGACGCTGAATTGCGTCCCACTCGTCGGCCGTTTCCACGCGTCGGTAATCGAGCCGCTCCAGCAGCTGCGTCCCGCGTTCTGAAAAACTCTGCCCCGAGACAAACGCGGTAGCGCCCATAGCGCCGCCTCCTCGCGAGCCGGACCGGCCGGAATTGCGAGGAACGTTAACGCGCGGTTAACCATGATGCAAAGATTAAGTCTTTGTTAACCATGATTTATGGGTGCGCTTGGGGCGCGCCGAGGCGGCTTCCGCACATTCGTTGCGGCGTCGTTACGGTGTTACCGCGCGCTAACCTCGGGGCCGCCTTGAAGAACTATTTTGCAGATAGCCGACTTCGAAGCCGTACGCGGTTCGCAGGTCAGGCAATCTTTTCGATCATGAACTGCGGTCCGGCGTGCATCGCCACAAGCAACTTGCGGATGGAACCGCTCGGAATGGCCGGGCTAAACAAATAACCCTGCGCCTCATCGATATTTTTCTCTCTCGTGACGAGTGCGAGTTGCTCTTCGGTCTCGATGCCTTCCACCACGACGCACATGCCGAGCTCCGCGGAGAGCCGCGCCACCCCGCTCAACAGCGTAAACGAGCGTCCGTTCGCCTCGATGCCTTCGAGGAAGCTGCGGTCGATCTTCACCTTGTGTAGCGGGAAGTTGTGCAGATAGCTCAGGCTCGAGTGGCCGGTGCCAAAATCATCCAGCGAGATACGCACGCCGAAATCGCGAAGCTCCTGCAGCGTCGCCCGCGTCGCCTCGGTATCCTCCAGCAGCGACGACTCGGTAATCTCGATCTCAAGCCGGTTCGCCGGCAAACCGGAAGCCGCGAGCGCGTGGCGGATCACAGCGACGACGTCGCCGCGCCGGAACTGGATCGGCGACAGGTTCACCGCCACTCGCACATTGTCGGGCCACTTCATGCACTCCGCGCAGGCCTGGTGCAGCACCCAGTTGCCGATCTCGACGATGAGCCCCATCTCCTCGGCCACCTGAATGAACTCGACGGGTGGCACCATTCCGCGCGTCGGGTGTGGCCAGCGCAGCAGCGCCTCGCAGGTGCCGATACGATGCGTCTTCAAATTGATGAGCGGCTGATAGTAGACATCGAAGGCGCCGCTGGAGACCGCATCGCGCAGGTCGAGCTCGAGGCTCCGGCGCGCCTGCGCCTGGGCGTCCATCTCCGGCTCGAAGAAACGCCAGGCCGCCCTGCCCTCGGCTTTCGCCCGGTAAAGGGCCATGTCGGCATTCTTCAAGAGCGTGTCGGCATTGTCGCCGTCCTCGGGTGCGAGCGCGATGCCGACGCTGGCGCCGATCACGATTTGATGGACGTCGATCTCGTAGGGCAGCGAGATCGCCTCCACCACGCGCTTGGCAAGCGCGTCCACCTCCTCGCGGCGCCACACCGGCGCCTGCAGGATCACGAACTCGTCGCCGCCGAAGCGGGCAACGATATCGGATTCCCGCACGATCGCCCGCAGCCGGTCGGCGACCGCCGACAGCACGGCATCGCCGCAGCGGTGGCCGAGGGTGTCGTTCACCTGCTTGAACTGATCTAGGTCGACGAACATGAGGGCGCAGTGGCCGCTGCGCCGCGTAAGCGCTAGGGTCCGGTCGAGCTGCTCGCGGAAGAAAATGCGGTTCGGCAGTCCGGTCAAGGCATCGTAGCGCGCAAGGTGACTGATCTTGGCTTCCGCGTTCTTGCGCTCGGTAATGTCTTCCACCAGCACCACCGAGCCGCCGTTTTCCATCGGATGGAAAGTGAGCGCCAGCGTGCGCCCGTCGCGAACTTCGACGGTCAAGTCGCTATCAATGTCACCCGAGAGATAGCCCTCGAGATCGGCCGCAATGCGCTCCACCGTGGGCGCCGAGATGACGCCGGCGCGGGCACACTGGCGCAGCAGCTCCCGAAGCGACAGGCCCTTGTGCGCGCCGTCCGAGCGAATGCCGAGAAGCTCGCTCAGCCGCTTGTTGGCCACGACCACGCGTTGGTCGGCGTCCAGCATGCATAGGCCGTGCGGCATGTTGTTCAGTGCCGTGTCGAACCGGGAGGCGAGCAACGAGACGTCGCGTGTCGCGACGACTGCATCGACGAGAATGCGGCGCAACCTGTCTGCCATGAACTTCAGGCTCAAGATGAACGGCACGAGAACCACAAAGGCGAAAATCGCGTGGTAGGCGTCGCCAAACGAAAGCAGCGCCGCGGTTAGGGGCACGCCCGCGGCGATGATCTGAGCGAGAACGAGTTGTCTGCTTGCGAAGTTTCGGCCTGAGATGCCGACCATGTAGCCAAGCGCGGCCGAGAAGCTCAGCAGATGAACGTAGGGATCGTGCGTCGTGGCGAACGCGACGAAAACCCAAGTCCCCAGCAAGGCGTAGAAGACGGTTGCCCCGATGCCGTAACGAATCTCCCACCGTTTGCAGTCCTCCGCCCTCCTGAGATTGGGGCGGTGGCTCGCGTAGGCGCGCAGGTCCACGGCACGCGCGATAAGTACCGCAATCATCGCAAGCGCGAATCCGAGAAGCCTTATCTCTCCGCTTTTCCAGGCGGTGATAAAGGCGATAATGATGGCTGCGATCGAGCCGACGAAAAGGGTGCGAGAGTCGCTGTAGAGCGAGTCCACGAACGAGATGTAGAGTTCGGCCGGTAGGGGATGATCCCGCCGCGGAGTCCGAACTTGCTTCCAGAGTCGCATGAACACCGGGTTCCGAACTGGGATAGCCGCAGTTTCACGGAACGAAATGAAGATATCGTTCAATCCGTTGGCTTAGGGGTCCGACCGGCGGTATCATGATGCGAAAGTGCGCCCTAAAATTGCATTCTCTAACGATCACAACCGTTAGCGTCTAATAGACCACCGCCCGCGGGCCTGCACCTACGCAAAAGGGCCGGCACCTTTCGGCACCGGCCCCCTCGCGGCACTCAAAAATTTCCCGTCCCCGAGTGCCTTAGTGCGTGGTCAGCCATTCGCGCGCGGCGCGCTGGGCCGCGGCGATCTCGATTTCCGACATCTCGGCGGCGAGTTCGCGCCGGTGCTGTACCGCTTCGCGGTTGCCGCGGGCGGCCGCCAGATTGAACCACTTGTGGGCCGCGATGCGATCCGCCAGGCCC
>DATNNK010000260.1:0-4065 GCA_035601875.1 Casimicrobiaceae bacterium
CCTCGCGTGCATGGCTGACATCGGGATCGGACATCGCCGGGTTTTTGCCCATGATGTACATGCCGCGAATTTCCCCCGCGTGCACGGCGTTCATGATTTCCACGACGGTGAGTCCCGGTACCGGATCGAGCTTGGTGCCCCATACCGCTTCGAAGCGCGCGCGCACTTGCTGATCGTCGACCCGCATGTAGTCGGGAAACATCATCGGGATCAGACCGACGTCGCTCGCGCCCTGGACGTTGTTCTGTCCGCGAAGCGGATGCAGCCCGGTTCCCGGCCGGCCGATCTGCCCGGTCATCATCGCCAGCGCGATCAGGCAGCGCGCGTTATCGGTTCCGTGGATATGCTGTGAGATTCCCATGCCCCACAGGATCATCGAACAACGAGACGTGGCGTAAAGCCGTGCCACCTCGCGAATGATAGTCGCTGGGACGCCGCACAGCGGCGCCATCGCCTCCGGACTGTAACCCGCGACATTGGCCTTGAGCGCCTCGAAGCCGTTGGTGCGGTCTGCGACAAAACTCTCCTGCACCCAGCCATGTGCGATGATGGTATGCATGATCGCGTTCAGCAGGGCGACATCGGTATCGGGCTTGAACTGCAGGTAGTGCGTGGCGTGTCGCGCGAGCTCCGAGCGCCGCGGATCGATGAGAATGAGCTTGGTCCCGCGCTTGACGGCGTTTTTCATCCACGTTGCCGCGACCGGATGATTCACGACCGGATTGGCGCCAATGAGCAGGATCACGTCGGCGAGCATCACATCCATGACCGGATTGGATACCGCGCCCGAGCCGATGCCTTCGAGCAGCGCGGCAACGCTGGACGCGTGGCAGAGCCGCGTGCAATGGTCGACGTTGTTCGAGCCAAAACCGGTTCGGACGAGCTTCTGGAACAGGTACGCTTCCTCGTTCGATCCCTTGGCCGAGCCAAACCCCGCCAGCGCCCTCGGACCCCGCACATCGCGAATGCCGCGCAGCGCGCCGCCGGCCACCTCGAGCGCCTCCTCCCAGCTCGCTTCGCGAAACACCGACAGCGCATTGTCCGGGTCCATCACGAAATCGGCGGATTTGGGTATCCCCGCCTTCCGGATCAGCGGCTTGGTCAGGCGCTGGCGGTGATGAACGTAGTCGAAGCCGAAGCGCCCCTTGACGCAAAGGCGCTCGCGATTGGCCACGCCGTCGCGCCCTTCGACGCGCACGATGCGATTGTCCGCGACGTGGTAGGTGAGCTGACAGCCCACGCCGCAATAGGGACACACCGACGCGACGGTCTTGTCCACCGGGACCAGATAGGCGTCGTGCGCCGGCGCGAGCGCACCGGTGGGACAGGCTTGCACGCATTCGCCACACGCGACGCAGGTCGATACACCCATCGGGTCGGCAAGATCGAATACGATCTGCGAGCTCGCGCCGCGAAACGCATAGCCGATGACGTCGTTGACCTGTTCTTCGCGGCAGGCGCGCACGCATCGCGTGCACTGGATGCAGGCATCGAGATTGACTGCCATCGCCGGATGCGAGAGGTCGGATGGCGGCTGCGCGCGCGCCTCGAAGCGCGGCACACCGACCTTCAGCCATCGCTTCCAGTAATCGAGCTCCGAGTCGAGCTTGTAAACCCTTTGCGGCACATCCGCGGCCAGCATTTCGATCACCAGCTTTTGCGCGTGCACCGCGCGCGGGCTGTCGCTCGAGACTTCCATCCCGGCCGTGGGTGCGCGGCAGCACGATGGCGCGAGCACGCGCTCGCCCTTGATCTCGACCATGCAGGCGCGGCAATTGCCGTCGGCGCGCATGCCTTCCTTGTAGCAAAGATGCGGGATATCGACGCCGTGACGCTTGGCCACCTGGATGATCGTCTCGCCGCGCTCGGCGCTGAGCCCGACACCGTTGAGTCGAAACTCGGTGCGCTCAACGTCGAGCGCTTTTTCATACGGAGCGTTCATTCAGCGAGCTCCTGAGGAAAATATTTGATCACGCACGTAATCGGGTTGGGCGCAGCCTGCCCGAGCCCGCATATCGACGCGTCGATCATGACCTGGGAAAGTTCAGCCAGCAGCGCGGTGTCCCATTTCGGAGTGGCGAGCAGCCCGACTGCCTTTTGGGTCCCGACACGGCAAGGCGTGCATTGACCGCAGGATTCATCGGCAAAAAAGCGCATCAGATTGAGCGCGGCGTCGCGTGCGCGATCATGTTGCGAAAGGATGATCACCGCCGCGGAGCCGATAAAGCACCCGTGCGGCTGCAGCGTATCGAAGTCAAGCGGAACGTCGCTCAGGCGTGCCGGCAGAATTCCGCCCGAGGCGCCGCCCGGAAGGTACGCGTAGAGCTCGTGTCCGGGAAGCATGCCGCCGCAAAATTCGTCGATCAACTCGCGCACGGTGATGCCCGCCGGCGCGAGATGCACGCCGGGTTTGGCAACTCGTCCGGAGACCGAAAACGAGCGCAGGCCCTTGCGCCCGTTGCGTCCCTGACCCGCGAACCACTCCGCGCCCTTCTCCAGAATGTCGCGCACCCAGTACAGCGTTTCCATATTGTGCTCGAGCGTCGGGCGGCCGAAGAGTCCAACTTGCGCGACATAAGGCGGACGAAGACGCGGCATGCCGCGCTTGCCTTCGATCGATTCGATCATGGCCGACTCTTCGCCGCAGATATACGCTCCGGCGCCGCGGCGCAGATGAATTCGCGGCAGCGGACGGGGAGGATTGGCTTGCAGCGCAGCGAGCTCGCGCGCGAGTACCGCCCGGCAAGCTGCATACTCGTCGCGAAGGTACACGTAGATGTCGTCGATACCGACGGCCCATGCCGCGATCAGCATGCCCTCGATGAAGCGGTGCGGATCGCGTTCCAGATAGTAGCGATCCTTGAAGGTGCCCGGCTCGCCCTCGTCGATGTTGACCGCCATCAGCCGCGGCGCGGGTTCGGCGCGCACGATGCGCCATTTGCGGCCCACGGCGAATCCCGCGCCGCCCAGGCCCCGAAGGCCCGAGTGCTCCATTGCGGCAATGACTGCTTCGACCGGACGCTCGCCGCTTCCACATCCGAGCAGCGCGCGATAGCCACCGTCGGCGCGATACGCAGCGTAGTCGACATACGGCGGCAGCTCGGCTTCGGTTCGCTTGCGCGCGATCGCCTCGGCGATCTTCTCCGTCGTCGCGCCGTCGACAGTGTTGCGTCCGACGACTGCCACCGGCGCATGCTCGCAACGACCCACGCAAGGCGCGCCGATCACCCGCACGTCTGAGCCGCTCGCGCGCTCGACGGCATGGCGCAAGGTATCGGCGCCGGCCATCTGGCAGGAAAGCGTCTCGCAGATCCGCACCGTCAGCGCCGGCGGCGCCGTCTCGCCCTCCTTCACCACGTCGAAGTGGTGATAGAAGGTGGCAACTTCGTAGACCTCGGTGGGCGCGAGCTTGAGCTCCTCCGCCAGCGCGAGGATATGCGCCGCCGAAATGTGTCCGTAACGGTCCTGGATGCGATGCAGGAACTCGATCAGTAAGTCGCGCCGGCGTGGCGAACGGCCAAGAAGCTCGCGGATCTCGGTCACCGCCTGCGGGTCGACAGGGCGTCCTTTCGGATGGCCGCGGACGCCGCGTTTGCGGCCGAGCGCCGACGCATCGATGACGGAGACTTCGCTCATGAACGCCCGTCGGTGGGCTGTCTTCGTTCGCGGAGCCTGCGAACCATGGCGTCAGTGGAGGAAGTCGCAGTATTTTTCGACATGCGCGGCAAGATCCAGCGAGTGTTGGCGCACCAGGCGCTCGGCAAGCTCGGTATCGCGCTTTTCCAGCGCTTCGATAATCCGCATATGATCGACGATCGAGCGCGACGCGCGGTCGCGTTGCGAGATCGTCATCCTCCGTATCGCCCGGACATGGATGAAAAGATTCTCGATCGTCTTGCCCATGAGATGCGAGCCGGAAAGGGCGATGATCGCCTGGTGAAACGCGATGTTCGCGTCCGAATATTCCTCGATGTGCTCGGCCGGGGTGGCGTTATGGAACTCGTCGAACATGTGGCGCAGCGCGAAGATGTCCTCGTCCGACGCATTGATGGTAGCAAGGCGCGC
>DATNNK010000261.1:0-10571 GCA_035601875.1 Casimicrobiaceae bacterium
AGGTGCTACCGGGGCGGCCGAGACGGACGCCGCGAGGCCCAGCGCGAGCAAGCCCGCTACCGCTGCCTGTATCGTGGTCTGTTGCTTCATGAATGTCTCTCCTTGGTTGAGCGAAAATGAGTTGAACCACAATGACGCGGAAGACGGGCGCTGCACCCATCTGGCCCTTTGGTCGCCGGGGCTCGCGCCACCTTACACTATCGGGACACAACGGTGTCAGGCGCGACGATTCAAAAGTCGCAAATGCCGCTACTATTGGGCCGCCTCTCGGAAATCTTAAGGCCATGCGATTTACTGTTGCCACCTTCAACATTCACAAGGGTTTCTCGCACCTCGGACGGCGAATGGTCATCCATGAATTGCGGGAAAAGCTGCGCGGAATGGCAGCGGACATTCTGTTTCTGCAGGAAGTGCAGGGCGTCCATCGCCGGCATGCTGGCCGCTACCGCGACTGGCCGCTGATGCCGCAACATGAGTTCATCGCCGATACTGTGTGGCACGAAGTGGCGTATGGCAGGAATGCGACCACCCGCCATGGCCATCACGGCAACGCGGTGCTGTCTCGCTATCCCATTATCGCGCATACGAACCAGGACATTTCAGCGCACGCGTTCGAAAGCCGCGGCCTTTTGCATTGCGTGATGCAGCTCAAGCGCGGCGTGCCGCCACTTCACTGCATCAATGTCCATCTCGGCCTTTTCGAGCGTGGCCGGCGCTGGCAGATTCACGCCTTGACCGAGCGGATTCGCGAAATGGTACCCCTCGATGCGCCGCTGGTCATCGCCGGCGATTTCAACGATTGGCGCAGCAAGGCCGACCGATCGCTGCAAGAGGATCTCGGCGTGGTCGAGGTGTTTTCCGCCGCCCGGGGGCGCCCGGCACGGACCTTCCCGTCGGTGCTGCCGGTTTTCAGGCTCGACCGCATTTATGCGCGCGGTTTGAACATCGTGGACACCGACGTTCATTACGCCTATCCGCTGGCGCGGCTGTCGGACCACGCGGCGCTGGCGGCGACATTCGACCTCGAGCGTAAGCACGCGGCCAGGCCGCGGTAGTTACGGTCCACTAGTTCGACGTGAATCGCTTCAAGCCCGGGAACAAGCTCACGCTGTTGCGCAATGGCACCGAGTACTTCCCGGCCCTGGAGCGCGCGATCGATGCCGCGCAACACGAGGTCTGGTTCGAGACCTACATTTTCGCTGACGATGCGTCCGGCCGCCAAATCGCGGCGGCGTTAGAGCGCGCAGCGCATCGCGGAGTGAAAGTGCGCGTCATGGTCGACGGCTGGGGCGCAAAGGTCTACCTCACTCCTAGTCTGGAGCGCGAGATGACCGCCGCGAGCGTAGAGCTGCTAAGGTATCGCCCCGAGGTCGCGCCGTGGCAATTTCGCTCGCATCGTCTCCGGCGCCTGCACCGCAAGCTGTGTCAGATCGACGGTCGCGTGGCGTTCGTCGGCGGCATCAACGTCATCGATGACACCAACACCCCTGGCCATACGCCGCCGCGCGCCGACTTCGCGGTCATGGTCGAAGGGCCGCTCGTGGTGTCGATCGCGCAGACGATGCAGCGGGTGTGGGCGCTCGTGCAGCTGGTACGTTCGGGCAACAGCGATGTCCCTTTGTTTCCGGACCGCAGGCGCGGCGAGCGCGCCGGCACGCAAACCGCGAAGTTCGTCACCCGCGACAACCTTCGTCATCGGCGGGACATCGAGCGTGCGTACCTTGCCGCGATCCGGACGGCGAAAAACGAGATCATCATCGCCAATTCGTACTTTTTCCCTGGCATCCGGTTCCGGCGGGCGTTGAAGGATGCGGCTCGACGCGGCGTGGTGGTGACCCTGCTGCTGCAGGCGAGAGTCGAATATCTGCTGCTTCACTTCGCGACACGCGCGCTCTACGGCCAGCTGCTCCAAGCCGGCATCATCATCCAGGAGTATCACCGCAGCATGCTGCACGCGAAGGTCGCGGTGGTCGATGATCATTGGGCGACGGTCGGTTCGTCGAACATCGATCCGTACAGTCTGCTGATGGCACGCGAGGCCAACGTGTTCGTTCGTGACAACGGATTCAACCGCGAGCTGAAGACGCAACTGGTCGAGATGGTGAGCACGGGGTCACGCCGCATCGCCGCCGACGATTGGGAAAGCCGACCGCGGCTCTACAAGGCGGCGATCTGGATATCGTACGGGATCGTGCGGCTCGCGATGGGCTTCCTCGGCTATGGCGGCAACGAATGGTTTCGCAGGGAGGAATAGTCTACCGAGTACAGTGAGGCGCTTCTGCTAAAATGCCGCTTTCGTCGTCGCGGTCTGCCGCGATGTGCTTTCGAAATGCGCCGCGCTACTTCGCCACCTCCGCCTCCGCCGCCTTCCTCGACCGACCGTTCCGCACCCGCCGCACGCGGCGACTGGCACACCGTTCGTACTCTGCTGCCGTATCTGCTGGCATACAAGGGCCGGGTCGCGCTCGCGCTGTCCTGCCTGATCGCGGCGAAGGTGGCCAACGTCGGCGTGCCGCTGGTTCTCAAACAGATCGTCGACAGCCTTACTCCGGGCTCGCAAGCCCAGATGCTGGTGCTGCCTCTCGCGCTCCTTGTCGCTTACGGCGTGCTGCGCCTGTCGACGACCGCGTTCACCGAGTTGCGCGAATTCTTTTTCGCCAAGGTGACCCAGCGCGCGGTGCGCACCATCGCGTTGAAGACGTTCCGGCATCTGCACGAGCTGTCGCTGCGCTTCCACCTTGCGCGGCAGACGGGGGGACTTACGCGCGACGTCGAGCGCGGGACTCGCGGCATCTCGACGCTGATCGGCTTCACGCTGTTTTCGATTTTGCCGACTCTGATCGAAATCGCGCTGGTCTCGGCGATCCTGGTCGCACGATACGACTTGTGGTTCATCGGTATCACGCTCGCCGCCCTGGGGCTGTACATCGTCTACACAGTAACGATCACGGAATGGCGCACCGGCTTCCGCCGGCAGATGAACGAGCTCGACTCCAGGGCCAACACGCGAGCGATCGACAGCCTGCTCAATTACGAGACCGTCAAATATTTCAACAACGAGGAATTCGAAGCGCGCCGCTACGACGAGAGTCTGCAGCGATGGGAAACGGCCGCGGTCCGAAGTCAAACCTCTCTGTCGCTGCTCAACATCGGGCAGAGCGCGATCATCGCCATCGCTGTAACGCTGATCATGTGGCGGGCGACGCTGGGTGTGGTCAGAGGCACGATGACCATCGGCGACCTGGTGCTGGTCAACGCCTTCATGATCCAGCTCTATATCCCGCTCAATTTTCTGGGCGTCATCTATCGCGAGATCAAGCAAGCGGTGGCCGACATGGAGCGCATGTTCCACCTTATCGATGAGAATGCCGAAGTCAAGGATGCCCCGGGCGCCGCACCGCTCCTGGCGAGCGCCGGCGAGGTGCGCTTCGAGCACGTCGATTTCCGTTACGAGGCCAACCGCCAGATTCTGTTCGACGTGTCATTCGCCATACCGGCGGGACGCACGATCGCGGTAGTCGGTCCCAGCGGCTCAGGAAAGTCGACGCTGGCGCGGCTCCTTTATCGTTTTTACGACGTCAGCGGAGGAAGAATCACCATCGACCGGCAGGATCTGCGCGCGGTGCAACAGTCGAGTGTTCGCAGCGCGATCGGCATCGTGCCGCAGGACACGGTTCTGTTCAATGATTCGATCGAATACAACATTGCCTATGGCCGGCCCGATGCGAGCAAGAACGAGATCATCGCCGCCGCGAAGCTGGCGCAGATCCACGATTTCGTGAACGCCCTTCCGGAGAGCTACGCGACGCCGGTAGGCGAGCGGGGACTCAAACTATCCGGCGGTGAGAAGCAGCGGGTCGCGATTGCACGCGCGATCCTCAAAAATCCCAGGATCCTGATCTTCGACGAGGCGACGTCGGCGCTCGATTCCAAATCCGAGAAGCTGATCCAGGCCGAGCTCGAGCAAATATCGGCCGACCGCACGACACTCACGATTGCCCATCGGCTGTCGACGATCGTCGGTGCCGACGAGATTTTGGTGCTCGAGCATGGGCGCATCACCGAGCGCGGTACACATGCCGAATTGCTCGCCGCGGACGGCTCGTACGCGCGAATGTGGGCCTTGCAGCAGGAAGAGCGGCAACAGGTGGCAGGGTCTCCCCCGTCCGAAGATAGCGGCGATGAACGTCGTGTCATCGCCTAAGCGTTTGATACGTTACGGTATTGGCATGCCCGTATTGGCATACCACTTGCGTGCATGGTATAAACCTGCCGCGGCCTACTTACCATTTAGTTGATGAAAAGCCTATTAACCATTGTTTTTATTGCAGTAATGTCCACGGCGCAAGCCTTTGCGGCGACTGTCGGGGCGGACCCCGATGGCGCAGGCGCGCCAAAACTGCTGCTGGACGGCAGCAAGCTTAGGCTCGCTTCGAGCAACGTTCTGGTGCTCGACGCAGCGGCCGGACACCCGATCTATTCCAAGGCGGCGGACGCGGTAACGCCGATCGCCTCGGTAACCAAGTTGATGACCGCCATGGTGGTTATCGACGCCGGTCAGCCGCTCGACGAAATCGTTACCGTCGGCATCGCCGACCTCGACCTCTTGCGCGGAAGCCATTCCCGGCTGCGGCTGGGGAGCGAATTACCGCGCCGCGAGATGCTGCGCCTCGCGCTGATGGCGTCGGAAAATCGTGCCGCGTCGAGCCTCGCCAGACATTACCCCGGCGGGCTCGAAGCTTTTGTCGCCGCGATGAACAAGAAAGCTGCCGACCTGGGCATGATGCATACCCACTTCAGCGATGCAACGGGATTGTCGAGTGAAAACGTGTCGACCGCCAACGAAGTCGCGCTGATGGCTAGAGCCGCTGCGGCGTATCCGCTGATCCGCGATGCCACGACCACCTCGAGCCACTACGTCGAAGTGCAACCGACCGGAATGCTGCTCGGTTTCAACAACACCAATTCGCTGGTCCGTAGCGGGCAATGGGACATACAGCTAAGCAAGACCGGCTTCATCCGTGAAGCCGGCAAATGCCTGGTCATGCTGACGACCATCGCCAGCCGGCCGATCGTCATCGTGTTGTTGGATTCGGTCGGCAAGCTGACGCGGATCGGCGACGCCAATCGCGTCAAATATTGGCTCGAGACCGGACAAGCGATGCCCGTCCTGAGGGCGGTCAAAGCGGTCAAAAGTGTCATCAAGCCCAAGCACGTGACCAAGACTGCGGTGCCAAGGGTGGCCGGCGCCGATCCTCTCCCGCAGACCAGGCTCGCTCCGGTCTAGGCGCGGACACTTGCCCGCTTAACGGCCGCGTAGCGGCCGTTTTCTCACCGACGGCCGCGACGCGGCCGTATTCATTTCAAGGCGGCGTCGGTGTCCGGTGTTGCGCGAGCAATTCCTTGGCGTGGGCGCGCGTCTTGGCCGTGACTTCGTGTCCTCCCAGCATGCGCGCCAGCTCTTCGACGCGTCCGGATGAGTCGAGCCGCGCGAGCTCGGTCGCGACCTCCCCCGCGGCGGAGCGCTTGATGACCCGGTGATGGTGGTCCGCGCAAGCGGCGACCTGCGGCAGGTGGGTCACGCACAATACCTGCCGCCGCTTCCCAAGCTGCTGCAGCATGCGGCCGACGGTCGCCGCGACTGCGCCGCCGATACCGGCGTCGACTTCGTCGAAGACCAGAGTCGGCAACTCGCCAACTTCGGCCAGCACGACTTGGATCGCCAGCCCAAGGCGCGACAACTCACCACCCGACGCGACGCGGGCGAGCGGCCCCAGCGGTTGCTTGGCGTGGGTGGCAACCTGCAGCTCGGCACTCTCGAGACCGAAACTGGCCGGCTCGGAAACGGGGATCAAGGCAATCTCGACCCTGCCGCCGGCCATCGCCAGTCGCTTCATCATGGCACTTACGCGATGTCCGAGCTCCGCCGCGGCAAGCTTGCGTTTTGCCGATAGCTCGCGCGCGAGATCGAGTAGCGCGCGCCGAGCATCGGCTTCCGCGTTCCCGAGCCGCTCGGCGTCGGCGCCGGCCGCGAGGATTGCAAGCCGCGCGATGGTTTCCTCGGCGAGCTTGGGCAGTTCGCCGGCCCGAACGCGATACTTTCGCGCGGCGTCGTGAAACGCGGTCAACCTTGTCTCGACGCGTGCGAGCTCGCCCGGATCGAGGTCGAGCCGCTCGCGATAGGATCGCAGCGCGCGCGCGGCTTCGTCGGTACGTATTCGTGCCTCGTCGCAAAGCGCGATTACGTCATTCAGCGCCGCGTCGTGCGCGGCGGCTTGTTTGAGCCGCTGCACCACGGCGGCCAGACGTGAGCCCAGTGCCGCATCGCCGTCGCGGAGCTCCGCTTCGGCCGCGGCCGCCGATTCGAGCAGGGTTGCCGCATGCGCCAGCCGCGATTGCGTTTGCGACAGGCGCTCCCATTCCGCGGCGCTCGGCGCAAGCGCTGTGAGCTCGGCGTGGCGGCCGGTCAACATGTCGCGCTCGGCCTGGATCGCCGCCGCGTCCTGCATACCGCGGTTCGCCCGCTCGACCGCGTCCTGCCACGCTCGCCAGGCGAGCGCCACTTCACGCGCCAGCGCCGCAAAGCCCCCATAGGCATCGAGCAGCCGGCGCTGGGTCTCGGGGCGGCCGAGCGATTGATGCGCGTGCTGCCCGTGGAGATCGATCAGAAGCTCACCGACGGCCGCAAGCTGTGCCAGCGTCGCCGGGCGGCCATTGATGTGCGCGCGGCTTCTCCCTTGCGCGTCGAGCACGCGGCGCAACAGAAGCGGCCCGTCCTCCGCGAGGTCGTGTTCGATGAGCCATGCGCGCGCCGCCGGCGCATCCTCCAGGTCGAACTCGGCGGCGATTTCCGCGCGGTCGGCGCCAAGCCGAAGCTGGCGGGCCTCGAAGCGATCGCCAAGCAACAGTGACAGCGCATCGAGCAGCAGCGACTTGCCGGCGCCTGTCTCGCCGGTCAACACCGTGAAGCCGCGCTCGAACTCGACCTCGAGCGCCGCGACGACGGCGAAGTTTCGAATGGATAGCAAACGCAGCATGGCGAAATAAGGTCGAGGCCGGCGCTGCGACGTACGATGCGCGCGTCGCGGCGCAGACCGGGTCAGGCGCGGGTCATGAATCGCACCCGCACTGGTCGGGCGAAGTTTCTCCGGTGACGGCGAGCTTCAAGGCTCGGCACCCGCCCTGGCCGGACGAAGCTGTTCCGGCGTCTCGGCCCAGTGCAGCTTTCGCCTCAGCATCGCGAAGTGATCGTGATCCTTCGGGTGAAGCAGGCGAACCCGGTGCGTGGCACGGCCAACCTCGATCCTATCGCCCTCGGCGAGCGCGTAATGCGCCTGTCCGTCGGAATGAAGGCTCGCATCCTTGCCGCGCAAGAGCGTAATCGTCACCACCGCCGAATCCCGCACCGCGATCGGGCGGTTGGAAAGCGCATGGGGCGCTACGGGAACGAGCAGTATGGCAGGCACGCCGGGGTCGACAATGGGTCCTTGCGCCGAAAGAGCGTATGCCGTCGAGCCCGTCGGCGTTGCGACAATCAAACCGTCGGCGCGCATCGCGTACACGAAGTGCTCGTCGATCGTCACCGCACAATCGATCATGACGCCGAGCGCGCCCCGGTTCACCACCACGTCGTTCAGCGCCAGGCTTCGTTCGCACTGGCCGTTGCCGCGCATGAGCTTGGTATCGAGCAGCGTGCGCGTCTCCTCCACGTATTCGCCGTCGAGCATGGCCGACAATGCCGGCTCCATGTCGGAAAGCGCAATGTCGGTCAGAAACCCGAGACGGCCTTGATTGACGCCAATCAGCGGAATGTCGAAGGGAGCGAGCTGGCGGGCGATGGAAAGCATCGTTCCGTCGCCTCCGATTACGATCGCGAGCGCCGCGTTGGCTCCCATATCGGCCGTCGATGCGGTCGGGTAGCCGGGAAGCGGCGTGAACTCCGCCGTTTCGGCGTCGAGAATCACGCGGTGGCCGCGCGCGGTCAGAAATGCCGCCAGACGCCCCAAGGGATCGGCGATGCCGGGACTCGCGTAGCGGCCGATCAGCGCGATCGTCGCGAAATGGTGTCCCGGAGACGTCATGCTCCGATTAAAGCACAAGGGGGCTCAGGCGACCAAGCAGCGGGCCCGGGCGCGATGCCAGCGGTACAATGGCCGCATGTGCACCATGGCGGTTGAGAATCGGTACCATTGACGACAGTTCGACTGCGCCAATTTATTGTGGTGCCGTGGCAATAAGCGGCAGCGTGCCTGAACCTTTATCGGAATAGCGTCACGAGATGGTAGATCCGCGCGCTCAATATCTGCTGAAGTCGCTGATCGAGCGCTACATCATCGACGGTCAACCGGTCGGATCCCGCGTGTTGTCACGCCAGTCCGGGCTCGAGCTTTCGCCGGCGACGATACGCAACGTCATGGCCGACCTCGAGGAGATGGGCTTTATCACCAGCCCGCACACCTCCGCCGGCCGGGTGCCCACGGCCAAGGGGTATCGCTTCTTCGTCGACAGTCTGCTGGTCGTCAAGCCGCTCGACCAAAGCGAGATCAGCGAGCTGCAGGATCAGCTCCAGGCTGACCGCCCGCAGGCGCTGGTCAGCGCCGCGGCGCAGCTCCTTTCGTCGCTCACCCAGTTCGCGGGTGTGGTGGCGACGCCACGGCGGCGCGAACCCTCCTTTCGGCACATCGAGTTTCTGCGCCTGTCGGAGCGGCGCGTCCTTCTTATCATCGTGACTCCCGACGGCGACGTGCAGAATCGCATCCTCCATACTGACCGTCAGTACACGCCATCGCAGTTGATCGAAGCGTCGAATTTCTTCAACGACCACTACGCGGGACAGCCGTTCGCCGCCATCCGCGGCTTGCTTGCCGACGAGCTCAAGCAATTGCGAGAAGATGTCGTCGGTCTGATGACCGCGGCGGTCGACGCAGGAGACGCCGCACTTGCCGACAGTCGCGACGATCTCGTGGTGTCGGGCGAGAAGAACCTTCTCTCCGCGTCGGATTTGTCGTCGAACATGGACCGGCTGCGCAGGTTGTTCGAAGTCTTCGAGCAGAAAACTTCGCTGCTTCATCTTCTCGATTTGAGCCAGCGCGCGCACGGCGTGCACCTGTTCATCGGCGGCGAGTCGGGACTGGCGCCGCTCGACGAGTGCAGCGTGATCACCGCGCCGTACGAAATCGATGGCCAGGTCATCGGCACGCTCGGCGTCATCGGCCCGACCCGAATGGCGTATGAGCGGGTCATTCCGATCGTCGACGTTACCGCGAGGCTCTTGTCGAACGCGTTGACGCAGCAGAGTAATGAACGATAACGGCGGAACCATCAACGCCGGAACGGTGACCGGCGCCGGGTCCGCGGCAAACGCAAGACTCATCGAGCGTTTCTATACAGCGTTCGGGCGCCGCGACGTCGACGCGATGCTCGGTTGCTATCATCCTCAAGTGGTGTTCAGCGACCCGGTGTTCGGCACGCTCGCGGCCGCCGATACCGCCGCGATGTGGCGCATGCTGAACGGCCGCGCGCGCGATCTTCGCGTCGAGTTTCGCGACGTCAACGCCAATGAGCATCGCGGGCGCGCGCACTGGGAAGCCTGGTATACGTTTGCCGCGACTGGCCGCACGGTTCACAACCGCATCGACGCTGAATTTCACTTTGCCGACGCATTGATCGTGCGCCACGTCGATCGCTTCAGCCTTTGGCGCTGGGCGGCGATGGCGCTGGGAGCGAAAGGCGCGCTGCTGGGCTGGGTTCCATCCGTTCGCGGCGCGATTCGCGCACAGGCGGCAAAAGGTCTCGCCGCGTTCCGCGCGGGCAAGGCGTGACCTCGACGCTTCGAGGCACGAATGGGTGACGCTCCGCCCGCAGCCTTAGTGCCCGCCGCTGTTGCCGCGCCCCAGACCTGATCGGTTCCCGACTCCATGACCCGCTACCGATCCGCACCGTCATTTGCGCACGATCGGCCTACGCGGCTGGGCGTTCTGCTGATCAATCTTGGCACCCCCGACGCGCCGACGACCACCGCGGTCCGGCGCTATCTCGCGCAGTTCCTGTCCGATCCGCGCGTCATTGAGATTCCGCGTGCGCTGTGGGCGCCGTTTTTGCATGGCGTGATCCTCAACTCACGCCCGGCCAAATCGGCACAGAAGTACGCGACCATCTGGACCAAGGACGGCTCCCCACTGCTGGTGCACAGTCTGCGTCAGAAAACCTTGATGCAGGGTTATCTCGGGCAACGCCTGAAGGACCTCGGGCTCCCGTCCGATTTTGCGCAAGTGGCGCTGGGCATGCGATACGGACAGCCCTCGATCGCGTCGGCGATGGCGAAGCTCGAGGCGGAAGGGTGCGACCGGGTGCTCGTGCTGCCGCTGTACCCCCAATATTCGTCGAGCACCACCGCGTCCGCGCTCGACGCGATCAATGACTCCACGGGCCGGCAAAGGCGCGTGCCGGCGCTTCGCGTGGTCGGGGCCTATCACGACGATCCAGGCTATATCAACGCGCTGGTGCAAAGCGTCAACGAGTATTGGGTCAGGAACGGCAGGCCGGACAAGCTGCTGTTTTCCTTCCACGGA
>DATNNK010000262.1:0-4553 GCA_035601875.1 Casimicrobiaceae bacterium
GAAGATCAGCCGCGATCCCGCCGACTTGGTCGAGCAGGCGACCGGCTCGAACCATCAGTATCCGGATGGGTTCATGCTGTTCCTGGGCACGATGTTCGCACCGGTCGATGATCGCGGCGCACCGGGCATGGGATTCACGCACAAGCACGACGACCGGGTCGTGATCAGCGCCGCGCGGCTTGGCGCGCTCGAGAACCGCGTGACAACGAGCGATCAGGCGCCGCCATGGACCTTTGGTGCCGGTGCGTTGATGCGCAATCTGGCCGCACGTAATCTGCTGCGCAGGCACTGAGGACAAAAGACCATGAGCGAGATTCATCGCAACTTCATCGGCGGCGATTGGGTGGCCGGTGCTGAGACAGCGAAAAACATCAACCCGTCGGACTTGAGCGACGTCATCGGCGAATACGCCCGGGCCGACAAAGCGCAGACCGACGCCGCGATTGCCGCTGCGCGCGGCGCATTTCCCGCATGGTCGATGTCCTCGGTGCAGGATCGCGCAAATCTGCTCGACGCTGTCGGTAACACGATCCTCGCCCGCAAGGACGAGCTCGGGCGGCTCCTTTCGCGCGAAGAAGGCAAGACGCTGCCCGAAGGCATCGGCGAAGTCGTGCGCGCGGGACAGATCTTCAAGTTCTTCGGCGGCGAGGCGCTGCGGCTGGCCGGGGAGAAGATTCAGTCGATCCGTCCCAGCGTCGACGTCGAGGTGACGCGCGAGCCCCTGGGCGTCATCGGCATCATCACCCCGTGGAATTTTCCGGTGGCGATTCCGGCGTGGAAGATCGCGCCCGCACTCTGCTACGGCAACTGCGTGGTGTTCAAGCCGGCGGAGCTGGTGCCGGGGTCGGCCTGGGCGCTGTCGGAAATCATCATCAAGGCGGGCATACCCGCGGGCGTCTTCAACCTGGTCATGGGTCGCGGCAGCGTCGTCGGCGAGACGATCATCAACGACCGGCGCGTCGACGCCATCAGCTTCACCGGCTCGGTGGCGACTGGCCGCGCGATCGCGGCCAAGGCGATCGCGCGCATGGCCAAGCTGCAGCTGGAAATGGGCGGAAAGAATCCTCTGGTCGTGCTCGACGACGCGGACCTGGCCGTGGCTGTGAACTGCGCGGTCAACGGCGCGTTCTTCTCGACGGGACAGCGCTGCACCGCGTCGTCGCGCTTGATCGTCGGCGCGAATATCCACGACCGTTTTGTCGCCGCGTTGAGCGAGCGCCTGGGATCGCTCAAGGTCGATGACGCGTTGACGCCGGGAACGGATATCGGCCCGGTCGTCGACGAGACGCAACTCAAGCAGAACCTGGACTACATCGGCATCGGCCAGCGCGAAGGCGCGAAGCTTGCCTACGGCGGCGAAATGCTTAAGCGCGCCAAGCCGGGGCACTATCTTGCCCCGGCGCTTCTGACCGAGGCGACCAATGTCATGCGTACCTCGCGCGAGGAAATATTCGGACCGGTGGCCAGCGTAATCCGGGTCAAGGATTACGACGAGGCAGTTGCGGTGGCCAACGACACCGATTTCGGACTCTCGGCCGGCATCGTGACCACGTCGCTCAAGCATGCGTCACACTTCAAGCGCCAAAGCCAGGCGGGCATGGTCATGGTCAACCTGCCGACTGCGGGTGTCGACTACCACGTGCCGTTCGGCGGCCGCAAAGGTTCCAGCTACGGCCCGCGCGAGCAGGGCCGCTATGCGCGCGAATTCTTCACTGTCGTCAAGACGGCATACACGCTGCCGTGAACCACGGACGCTCGAGATGGTCGATCGCTGATGGCGGACTCCAAAAGCGAAATTGCGGCTGATGCCCGATCACTGAAGGAGCTCGACGCGGGCATCGCGCGCTGCCGCGGTTGTAGACTGTGGGAGCGCGCCACTCAGGCGGTCTACGGCGAAGGCGGCGCCAAGGTCAGCGTCATGCTGGTCGGCGAGCAACCCGGCGATCAGGAAGATTTGACCGGCAAGCCCTTTGTCGGACCCGCGGGCAAGGTGCTCGACGAGGCGCTGGAAAAAGCCGGCGTCGATCGCAAAGAAGTCTATGTCACCAACGCCGTCAAGCACTTCAGCTGGGAGCCGCGCGGCAAACGGCGCATGCACAAGACGCCGGCGCAGCAGGAAGTGGCAGCATGCCTCGACTGGCTGCTCGGCGAAATCCGCCTGATCACTCCGCGTTTAATCGTCTGCCTCGGCGGCACCGCGGTGCGCGCGCTCCTCGGACCGAAGGTCAAGGTGCTTGCCAATCGCGGGAAATTCTTCGACAGCGAGTGGGGACCGAAGATACTGGTGACCGTCCACCCGTCGTCCATTCTGCGCGTGCCGCCCGAGGATCGGGCGCAGGCGTTTAAGTTGCTGGTGAAGGATCTTGCGCGGATAAGAGATTTGCAGGCGTCGGCCATCCCGAATCGCGGATGGAGGCGCCGGCGGCGACCAATCCACGCGCGCCTCACCAGGAGGTTAAGATTGTGACTCCAGGAGGGCGCCCAAGCTGCTCGATGGTGGCCAGGTGAGCTATGCGCCATTGGCCGATCGTCTTCGTCATCGCATTCGCGCTCCTTGCTCCGGCGAGAGCGCAGGAGGCCGCGCCTTACGCAATCGATATTCCACCGTGGTTTGCGAATACCTTCCTCGATTTACGCGAGGACATCGCGGAGGCCAGGCGCAATGGCCGGCGGCTGCTGGTCTATTTCGGTCAGGATGGCTGCCCCTACTGCAAGCAGCTCATGGTGACCAATTTCTCCCAGCGCAGCATCGTGGAGAAAACGCGCCAACACTTTGTCGCGCTCGCGGTGAACATGTGGGGCGACCGCGAGGTGACGTGGCTCGATGGTCGCGTCATGACTGAGAAGGAGCTCGCACGCATGCTCAAGGTGCAATTCACGCCGACCCTTCTCTTTTTCGACGAAAAAGGAAAGGTGGTGGCGCGTCTCAACGGCTACTATCCGCCGCAGCGCTTCGAACCGGTACTCGACTATGTCGCGGGGCATCTGGAACGACGGCAGGCGCTCGGCGACTATCTCAAGCAGCGGGTGCGCGAGCCGGCGAGTTCGGAATTGCACGACGAGCCGTTCTTCCTCGGACCGCCGTACGACCTGCGGCGTAAGCCAGGCGCCAAGCCGCTCGCGGTGCTCTTCGAGACCACGCATTGCTCGCCCTGCGACGAGCTCCATCGCGAAGGACTGCAGCGCGCCGAGGTGCGCGCGCTCGTCAGCGAATTCGATGTGGCGCGCTTCTCGCTCGCAGCTTCGACCCCGCTCACCTCCCCTGCCGGCCGCGCCACGACTGCTCAGGCGTGGGCGCGCGAGCTCGGCGTCGCGTACACCCCGACGATCGTGTTCTTCGATCGCAGCGGCATGGAAGTATTTCGGATCGACGCGTACCTGCGGCCGTTTCACCTCGCGGCGTCGTTCGATTATGTGGCAGGCGGTGGGTACCGCGGCGAGCCGTCGTTTCAGCGCTACCTGCAGGCCCGCGCCGAGCACTTGCGAGCGCGCGGTGAAACCGTGGATCTGTGGCGTTAGTTAAGCAAGCGTTAAGCAGGAAAATCGCGCTCGCAGTGACCTTGGCCGCTAGCGCCCCACCATCGCCAGCACATCCGCCTTCAGAAACCGCTCGACCACCAGCATGAAGCCGATCGACGGGATGAGCAGCAGCAGCGCGGTGATCGACGCGATCTGATAGTTGCCGCCCATGCTGGCGTTGAACATCAAGAGCGGCAGGGTCGTGACGTCCGGCACGCCGACGAAATAGGTGCCGGTGAATTCGTCCAAGGATTCGAGGAAGACAAATATCGCGCTGGCGATCAGTCCCGGCGCCGCGAGCGGAAGCGTCACCGTCCGAAAGCAGGTCCAAGGCGATGCGCCCAGATTGCGCGACGCCTCCTCGAGCGAAACATCGACCGATGCAAAGGCCGCCGATGCGATCCAGACTGCCAGCACCAAGCCGTGCGACGCATGAACGAGCACGACGCCCAGTACCGTGCCATTGAGGCCGATCTGATAGAACACCTGTGCGATGTTCACGTACACCGGCAGGTTCGGCACCGCCTGTGGCAGCAGGAACAGGAGCAGGATCGCGCTGCGCCAGGGAAGCTTCAGCCGTCCCAGGGCGTAGCCGGCGGGCACCGCGACCGCGAGCGAAAGCGCCACTGTCAGGACGGCGATCCAGACGCTGGTGCCGAGCGACGCGAGCGCATTGCCGCGCGGCTGGAATACGCGATACCAGAAGGTGAGCCCGAATTCCAGCGGGAGCTTGTTCGGAAAATACCAGCGCTCGGCGAACGCCCATAGCAGCAGGTTCAGAAGCGGTCCGAAGATCGCAAACGCGAACAAGGCCAGCACGATTGCGCGCAGCATGGTCCGAAGAGGCGATGGAAGCGCCGGAAGACTGAGCGCCGTCACGCGCGTTCCACCTTCTCGACCGCATGATGCAAATAGAACCAGGCACCGCCGGCGGCGAGGATCAGGGACAGCAGACACAACGCGTTAGCGACCGCGTAATCGCCAAAGGTGTTGATGCGATAGGCGACGTCGACCGTTATCATCGTCGGAGAATT